>NZ_JAGSSY010000013.1 GCF_018145655.1 Campylobacter anatolicus | reverse complement strand
TAAAGGTAAATGACTTCTTTACCGGTACATTAGTAAGTGGAGCACTACTAATCCCATCTGCTCCATTTGCACTAGCACCATTTATACAAGATAATATGCCTAGTATTCATATATATAAAGATTTAAAAAAACAAAATAAAAACATAAGAGATGAAACTATTAATAAAATAAAGGAGAGAAGATGAGAGTTAAAGACATTGTTTTATCAGCAAGTATGCTAATTATGCTAGGTGGTTGTTATGTAGGTCCTGCAACTTATGAGGTTTTTGTAAAAAATAGAAATACAAATATAGGGGATTCTTTTGTTCCGCTAATGAACTCTAAATTTAGAGAAATCTATGATGAGAATAGATATATATATATAGTTAGAGGCCATCCTAAAGGTTGTGTCTATGGATATTTAACAAATAGAGATGATAAACCAGAAGTAGTTCAAGAGTGGATTATACTATCAGGAAAAGAGCATTGTAAACAAAGAACAAAAATATTTTAATTATCAAAATATCGGGGGTAATACCTACTTAAAGGTATGCACTAGCACCATTTATACAAGATAATATGCCTAGTATTCATATATATAAAGATTTAAAAAAGCAAAATAAAAACATAAGAGATGAAACTATTAATAGAATAAAGGAGAGAAGATGAGAGTTAAAGATATTGTTTTATCAGCAAGTATGCTAATTATGCTAGGTGGTTGCTATATAGGTCCTGCAACTTATGAGGTTTTTGCAAGAGCTAGAAATATAGCTGTAGGAAATTCTTTTATTCCATTAATGAATCCTAAGCTTAGAGAAATCTATGATGAGAATAGATATATATATATATTTAGACATAGTCCAGAGGGTTGTACTTTTGGCTACTTAACAAATAGAGATGATAAACCAGAAGTAGTTCAAGAGTGGATTATACTATCAGGAAAAGAGTATTGTAAAGATAGAACAAAAATATTTTAATTATCAAAATATCGGGGGTAATACCTACTTAAAGGTATGCACTAGCACCATTTATACAAGAATAAGAAATGAGAATTAAAGATATAGCCGAATTCACCACCCACCATAAAACTAAAACAACTAAATCACATCTTGGTAATATATCTAAATCATTTATAGATAAAACACAGACTAATACAAATTTAAAACAGAGCTCTTTAAACACAAACAAC
>NZ_JAGSSY010000012.1 GCF_018145655.1 Campylobacter anatolicus | reverse complement strand
ATTTTAGAAAAAAGCAATGAAGATCTAACTAAAAAAGCGGAGGAGCTAACGACCGATAAGGCTACTTTAAAAGCAAATCTAGCCCATTGTGATGCCACTCTCGCTTCTCAAAACCAAGCCATAAAAGCCACTGCCGTGCAAATTAGTAACACACCAAATAAAGATGTGGAGCGAATAAAGAAAATTTATCTCAAAGATAAAAGCTGTGAAGCCGAACTTGCCGCTTATAAGGAATTATTCCTTGACTTCGCGGATGAGCAAAGCCTGTCCTTACGACCAGCCTCATCGGCTAGATCCCACACTAAAGACTTGTCTGATTTTTCGGACAAAAATAAGGATAAACAATGAAAAATTTGATTATTTTTGCAGTGCTTGCTTTGTTTTTTGCGGGCTGTGCGGAAAAACACATACCAGAGCCACATATCATATATAAAGAAAAGCTAGTACCGGTAAGATGCAATGCAACACTACCAAAAAAACCACTCTCAGATGGCACGTTTAAAACCGATAAAACAATAATGATTTATTACCGCGAGTGCGAAAGCTTATTAAAACAATGTCTTGGGATAAAGGGATAAAATGGATATTTCAGTAAGTGATGAGATAAAACAGACCGCCGAGCTTATAAACTCAGCAGCAACGTGGGGGCTAAATGAGTTTTTAGTATTTTTATTTATATGTGTAATTAGTGTGTTGCTTATAGTATTTTACTACGCACAAAGGCAGAGTTCTAAGTCTATTGAGTTATTAACCAGCGTAATTGATAAACATAATGAGGCGATAAATAAATCAACCGAAGCCACACGTGCACTGACTGAAAAAATTATGCTTGATAACCAGCTAAATCGTGAAAAACTAAACAATATCCACGATGATGTAAAAGAGATTAAATTTGGCATTCGTCGTAAAGGCGTTGGCAAGAATTTTAATGAACATATAAGGCAAATAGATGAAGATGGACTTTATTGAAATTGGCATAATTTCAGAGATAAGAGCCGACAGAGCCAGAGTAAAGATCGGCGATATGGTAACTGATTTTTTACCCGTAATCCAAATGGCAAATTCTTTCGCTCGTACCTTTGTGCCTATTCGCGTGGGTGAACAAGCGGTAGTTTTACCTGTACGTGGTAGCCTAAACAGTGGCGTAATACTTCGCTCGGTATATCAAGAAGCTCACACTACACCAAGCACAGATACAAAAACGCAAATTTGTACTTTTGAGGATGGAGTAAGCATAAGCTACAACACAGCAATTAGCACACTTAGCATTTCAAGTCCAAAGCAGATAAACATTACTTGTGATAACGCAAATTTGAGTGCTAAAAACGTGCTGGTAAATGCGAACGACACTACCATAAAAAGCCCAAATATAAAGCTTCTTGGAAATACTCTTATTCAAGGAAGCATAAGCACAGCTGGAAGTGGTGGAGATGCTGGTAGCTTTGAGATAAACGGTAATGTTGTTATCACAGGTTCAATCACTGCTGGTGGTGATGCAAATTTTGGTGGCTTAGTAAGCGATGCTCTCGGAAACCTAAGCGATCATACAAATAACGGATATTCAAGAGATTAAATATGAAATATTTAGTAAGTATTAAAAACTCTATCAAAGACATTTTGCTTACTCCATTAGGTACTCGCGTGATGCTACCAGAGTATGGCAGTAGGATTTTTGAACTAATCGATAGAAAAGTAGATGATAACTTTAGAGCTGATCTTGCTTGTTATGTCACTCAAGCAGTAGAAAAATGGGAAAAGAGAGTAAAAATTAGTGAAGTAAGGTTAATAAGCTTACAAAACCACTCTTTGAAATTTAAAATAATCTTTGCTAACGGTAATGAAATGGAGATAAGTAATGCTTAATTTAAAGAATTTGCCATATCCAAATGTTATTGAAGAGCTTGATTATGATGAGCTATTAACAAACATTAAAAATCTTTTTAAAAAGTATCTAAACGATGATGAAATTTCACTTTTAGAAAGTGATAACTACTCAGCCTTGCTTGAAACTTTGGCTTACAGGGAGCTAATTTTAAGAGCTAGGATAAATGAGAGTGTTAAAAGTATGCTTTTGCCTTATGCAAGTGGTTCGGATCTTGATAACGTGGTTTCAATTTATGGAATTGAGCGTTTAAAGGGTGAAAAGCCTACGGCAAGCATTAAATTCGCTCTTTCAACGGCACTTGATTATGATGTTTTTATCCCAGCAGGTCTTGTGCTCGTAAGTAAAGACGGCGAGACGGCTACATTAAAAGATAGCCTAAGCATAAAAGCCGGCAGTAAAGAGATAATGGGTATAAGCGTGCTTGATAGCTATGTAAAATCAAGCGTAATCAAATGCGAGCTAATCCAAACTCCGCTTCCTTTCGTGCTCACCGCAAAACAAGAGAGCGATTTTATAGGCGGAGCCGAAGTTGAAAGTGATGATAGATTACGCCAAAGAGCTGTGCTTTCACTCAAACGTTTTTCAACCGCAGGAAGTGCTAAAGCCTATATCTATCAAGCAATGTCCGCAAATGCAAAGGTGCAGGAAGTTAGCGTGCTAAACGGCGGTGCAGGAGTAGTAAATGTATATCTAAAAACAACCGACATGAGCGAAGAGACAAGACAAAGCGTGGCGGATCATCTAAGCGGCGAAAAGGTGCGACCACTAACCGATAGCGTGATAGTAGCAAATGCAAATATAATAAATGTCGAGATAAAAGCAAATTTAGAGCTAATCGATATGTTTATGCAAGACGAGATAGATAAAACCATAAAAGCCACATCAAGCACTTTAAATCTAGGCGAAGACCTAAATTTAAGCTACATATATTCTGTCCTTCATAAAAACGGAGTGTATAGAGTAAATTTAGCAAATCCAACAAGTGATATAAAAGTGGGCGATGATAGCTTTGTAAAGATAAATTTTAATATATCTTACAAAAAGGCTAAGCTATGAGTTTATTACCAAAACATAAAAGCAAATTTGATAAAAAGCTAGATGATTTCTTTGGCATCAAGCTTGATGGATTAGACATCAGCGTAATTAACACCTTAGCCGATACTTGCCCAGCTCAGCTTTTACCTATTTTAGCTACTTCGTTTGATGTAGACATTGACGGACTTAGCCAAAGCTTGGCTCGTGAGCTTTTGCATAATGCTTTTAAAATTCACTACTACTCAGGTACATTTTATGCCTTAAATAAGGCTTTAAAGACATTTTTAAATAAGTGTGAGGTTAAGGAGTGGTTTAGTTATAACGCACAGCCTTACCATTTTAAACTTATTTTTAAAGTAAGCAATACAGG
>NZ_JAGSSY010000011.1 GCF_018145655.1 Campylobacter anatolicus | reverse complement strand
TTCCTTTCTAACACACATTTTAATTATTTTACTTTTCTATACTCTGTGTTTTAGATATTTCCTCTTTAGCTTTTTGATTACTCTTAACTTCATCTACTTTAGAACTAGCTTTATTCTTTACCTTATTGCTCTTAGTGCTTACTTTCTGTTTTACGCTACTCTGTCCTGATATCTTTATATCATCTTTTAAATTATTAAATGTCTTATCTCCTATTCCATCTACATTTTTAATATCTTCTATAGAGTTAAATTTATTACTCTGTCTATATTTTATTATAGCATCAGCCTTGCTACTTCCTATACCATCTAAACTCATCAGCTCCTCTTTAGTAGCTGTGTTTAAATTTATAGCTGCTAATGCTAAAGATGTAGTAGCTATTAGTGAGATTGCTATCTTATTCATTTTCATTGGTTATCCTTTGGTTATTTATTGATGCGAGATTATAGCTTAATTATTTAAATTATTAGTAGCTCAATGATTAAATTTAACTCATTTTAATTAAGCAAATCCTCTTTTGTTACTTATATATATTCTTTGTTATTGATTTTAGATTTGTGTTTTATGGTTTAAGCTAAATTGAGTTAGCTTAATACTAATTAAATTATTTCATACTTAATAAATATCTAAAGATTTTATTTTATATACTTATATTTTAGTTATAAACTAATAAATTTATATATAAATAGATAATATTTTTTAAGTATGATTAGTTTGGTTTGGTTTATTATATAGATATAATAGTTATTAAAAGATAGATAATAAATAAAGTATATATAAACAACTATAAATAATGCTATAGTTTTTTGTTTTTATATATTTATTGATCTATTGAGTTTAAATTTATAAATAGCTTTGATTTAATAACAATATATTTGGTCTACTAAATTATTTGTATTAGGATAAATATGTAGTAAGATTTAACAAAGCTCGCAGCGACCTACTTTCCCAGCATCCCAGTAAGGGAGAGTATCATCGGCCATGACTGGCTTAGCTTCTTGGTTCGAGATGGAGCAAGGCGTTTCCCAGTCTGTATAGCCACGAGCAATGTTTAAAGCATAAATCTGTAATCTTATAATTTAATATATTTACAAACAATAAGTCTGCTATATTAAATACACTCTAGCTTATCTATTCATATAAAACCTATTGGATTTATTCTTTAAACACTGCTAATGTTAATTTGTTAAGAGTTAAAGCTTGTTTAATAAAAACAATCTATTCTTGCAAAGGATTAAATTTAAATAACTTAATTGAGTAAGGTTTTAAAAATTATCCTTAACAAGGAAGTGATGCTTAAAAGATAAGCAAACGAGCTATTAGTACTGGTCAGCTAAATGACTTTCATCAATTACACACCCAGCCTATCAAACTTATAGTCTATAAGAGCTCTTAAAAGAAGATTCATCTTGGAGTTGGCTTCGAGCTTAGATGCTTTCAGCTCTTATCACATCCCAACTTAGCTACTCAGCGGTGCCCTTGGCAGGACAACTGATACACCAGTGGTTGGTTCAACCCGGTCCTCTCGTACTAGGGTCAACTCTCCTCAATCTTCTTACGCCCACGGCAGATAGGGACCGAACTGTCTCACGACGTTCTGAACCCAGCTCGCGTACCGCTTTAAATGGCGAACAGCCATACCCTTGGGACCTGCTCCAGCCCCAGGATGCGATGAGCCGACATCGAGGTGCCAAACCTCCCCGTCGATGTGAGCTCTTGGGGGAGATCAGCCTGTTATCCCCGGGGTACCTTTTATCCTTTGAGCGATGGCCCTTCCACACAGAACCACCGGATCACTAAGACCGACTTTCGTCTCTGCTTGACGTGTATGTCTTGCAGTTAAGCTGGCTTTTGCCTTTATACTCTACGAGCGATTTCCAACCGCTCTGAGCCAACCTTTGTAAGCCTCCGTTACATTTTGGGAGGCGACCGCCCCAGTCAAACTACCCACCAGACATTGTCCTACCTAAGGATAACTTAGGCTAGTTAGCTATCAGAATAAAAAAGAGTGGTATCTCAACAATGGCTCACTATAGACTGGCGTCTATAGATCAAAGCCTCCCACCTATCCTGCACATCTTTATCCCAATAGCAGTGTCAAGCTGTAGTAAAGGTCCACGGGGTCTTTCCGTCTTGCCGCGGGTAGGAGGAATTTTCACCTCCACTACAATTTCACTGGATCCCTCTTTGAGACAGCTCCCATCTCGTTACGCCATTCATGCAGGTCGGTATTTAACCGACAAGGAATTTCGCTACCTTAGGACCGTTATAGTTACGGCCGCCGTTTACTCGGGCTTCGATCAAATGCTTCGCATAGCTAACATCATCAATTAACCTTCGAGCACCGGGCAGGCGTCACACCCTATACATCCACTTACGTGTTAGCAGAGTGCTGTGTTTTTGGTAAACAGTCGGGAGGGACTCTTTGTTGTAACCTTCTTTGCTTACGGAGTAAATCCTTAACAAAGTTAGGCACACCTTATACCGAAGATACGGTGCTATTTTGCAGAGTTCCTTAAAGAGAGTTCTTCCACGCGCCTTAGAATACTCATCCCACCCACCTGTGTCGGTTTACGGTACGGGCAACATTATCTAAACTTAGAAACTTTTCTTGGCTCGACAGTATCAAGGATTCGCTATCCATTCCGAAGAACTTCAAACGCCTGTGGGGTCTTAGCTTAAAAAGATCCGGATTTGCCTGGATCTTAACCTACACCTTTCGACCAGCACTTCCATCAGCTGGCTCCTTTAACTCTAAGCGTCCTTCCATCGCACAATAATGTTGGCATTGGAATATTAACCAATTTTCCATCGCATACCCCTTTCGGACTTTGCTTAGGACCCGGCTAACCCTACGATGACGAGCATCGCGTAGGAAACCTTGGGTTTACGGCGTTGGGGATTCTCACCCCAATTATCGCTACTCATGCCTGCATGCTCACTTGCATCCGCTCCAGCGCTCCTTACCGGTACACCTTCAACGCTGAATGCAACGCTCTCCTACCACAGTGTCTATGAGTATTCATACTATTTAGCTTGTCTTTCTGTTTTTACTTAATAAATTTAAAAACTTAGTCTAAATTTGAAAGTAAAAAGCAAAGTATCTTTGAATAGATTTAAATGTTTTAGTATGTTTTGATTGAGAAAAATACAAACTCATTTAAAGATATCAAAGAGACAAACTAGTATAAATAATCATAGACACTATCTAAAGCTTCGGTACTCATTTTAGCCCCGTTATATTTTCCGCGCAAAATCACTAGACCAGTGAGCTATTACGCTTTCTTTAAAGGATGGCTGCTTCTAAGCCAACCTCCTGGTTGTTACAGTAACTTCACATCGTTTTCCACTTAAATGAGATTTAGGGACCTTAGCTGTTAGTCTGGGTTGTTCCCCTCTCGACGACGGATTTTATCACTCGCCGCCTGACTGCTGTGATTACACACTAGGTATTCGGAGTTTGATAGGGTTTGGTACATTGGTGTATGCCCTAGCCCATTCAGTGCTCTACCCCCTAGTATTACGACACAACGCTATACCTAAATATATTTCGGAGAGAACCAGCTATCACGATGTTTGATTGGCCTTTCACCCCTATCCACAAGTCATCCCATAGCTTTTCAACGCTAGCGGGTTCGGTCCTCCACTGGCTCTTACACCAGTTTCAACCTGCTCATGGATAGATCACATCGTTTCGGGTCTGCAACATCTGACTAAACGCCCTATTAAGACTCGCTTTCGCTACGGCTCCGGGTTTCCTTAACCTCGCCAGACATCACAACTCGCAGGCTCATTATGCAAAAGGCAGTCCATCACACGTCATAAAGAATCGTGCTCTGAATGATTGTAAGCAAATGGTTTCAGGTTCTATTTCACTCTGATCACCTCAGTTCTTTTCACCTTTCCCTCACGGTACTTGTGCACTATCGGTCTAGTAGTAGTATTTAGGGTTGGATAGTGGTCTACCCAGCTTCAGACAGAATATCACGTGTTCCGCCCTACTCAGGATACTGCTAAGTAAAACATCGCTTTCATATACGGGAGTATCACCCTCTATGCTTAACCTTTCCAAGTTATTCTATTAGCTTTGTTTAGTCTATGTTGCAGTCCTACAACCCCACTAGTAAACTAGTGGTTTGCCCTCTTACGCGTTCGCTCGCCGCTACTAGCGTAATCTCTTTTGATTTCTTTTCCTGTTGGTACTAAGATGTTTCAATTCCCAACGTTCGCTCCATTATATGGTAATTAAGTTCGCACTTAATTGGGTTGCCCCATTCAGAAATACCCGGATCAAAGCCCCTTGACGGCTCCCCGAGTCTTATCGCAGCCTGGCACGTCTTTCATCGCCTCTACTAGCCAAGGCATCCACCATTCGCTCTTTGTAGCTTACCTTTTTTACTTCATAGATAAATTAAATTTATCTTTGCGACTAAAGAGCTATGCTCCTTTAACCTATATAAAATTTAGCAATAAAGCTAAATAAAATAACCGGTCAATATAGTCGCTAACGAAGTGTTAGATTATATATATTCTAATTCGCATCACTTCCTTGTTAAAGATAACTATTTTTATTTCGCAGATAAATTAAATTTATCTTTGCGACTAAAGAGCTATGCTCTTTACAAACTTCTAAAGCACACTAATGCTTTTGATACTAGTGTTAATATTAGTTGTTTGCTATATTAAGTTATTAAATTTAAATTCTTATCTCCAAGACGGAAAGCATTAACTAAATATATAGTAGTTTAAAACTATATATCTTGTGATGTTAAACTTCTGCATACTTAAATGCAAAGAGATTAGATATTTAAATCTTTAACAAGTCCTGTAAAATTGTTTTATTTATTAAAACTTGCTTGTGACTCTTAACAATATTAAATAAAAGAACATTTAGACAAAGTAGCTATCTACTTAAAGCTTTGATTATCTAATTCACAATGATCTCATAGATAAACTTTAAGCTAAACGCTTACTTTTTTAAAGTCTAAACTAAATGTTTAATTTTTAATATCTTTGCTTTTAAATTTATTTAATTAGATATATAAATATATCTTTAAATCTAAAGCATAGAGCTAAACACTTGGTTTAGACTTTAGCTAAATTAGTTAAACTATTTATGGTGGAGAATAGCGGGATCGAACCGCTGACCTCCTGCGTGCAAAGCAGGCGCTCTCCCAGCTGAGCTAATTCCCCATCTTTATTTATCTTTTTACCTATACCTTATCAGTTCTTAAACTCTATTGTATAAGCAAAAAATATAAACAAATATACCAAAGCAACATTCAAAAGATTGATTACTTGGGTTTTTATGGTGGGCCTAACAAGACTTGAACTTGTGACCTCACCCTTATCAGGGGTGCACTCTAACCAGCTGAGCTATAGGCCCCTCTTGTGTCTTTTTTTACCTTATACTTCATAAGTTTTTATAAAATCTATATTATGTATATTTAATACACTTTTTAATTTTTAAAAACTTCTTTGTCTAAGACAAAAATAGCCTACAATTATTAAATTTATAAACTTATTGCTTGATGATATTACATATGCATAAGGCTTATAAATATTTGGTTGTCAATCTTTCAAAACTAAACAAGGATGATTGAGTAGATTAGAGTTAACTAATCTAAATTTTCCTTTGATGAATATCTTGTGAGTAATATTCATTGTACTCTAGAAAGGAGGTGATCCAACCGCAGGTTCTCCTACGGTTACCTTGTTACGACTTCACCCCAGTCGCTGATTCCACTGTGGAGGGTAGCTAGTTTAGCATCCCCGCTTCGAGTGAAATCAACTCCCATGGTGTGACGGGCGGTGAGTACAAGACCCGGGAACGTATTCACCGTAGCATGGCTGATCTACGATTACTAGCGATTCCGGCTTCATGGAGTCGAGTTGCAGACTCCAATCCGAACTGGGACATATTTTATAGATTTGCTCCATCTCGCGATATTGCGTCTTATTGTATATGCCATTGTAGCACGTGTGTCGCCCCGGACATAAGGGCCATGATGACTTGACGTCGTCCACACCTTCCTCCTCCTTGCGAAGGCAGTCTATTTAGAGTGCTCGGCCTAACCGTTAGCAACTAAATACGTGGGTTGCGCTCGTTGCGGGACTTAACCCAACATCTCACGACACGAGCTGACGACAGCCGTGCAGCACCTGTCTTAACATTTCTGCAAGCAGACACTCTTCTATCTCTAGATGATTTGTTAGATATCAAGTCCGGGTAAGGTTCTTCGCGTATCTTCGAATTAAACCACATGCTCCACCGCTTGTGCGGGTCCCCGTCTATTCCTTTGAGTTTTAATCTTGCGACCGTACTCCCCAGGCGGTATACTTAATCCGTTAGGTGCATTACTGCCAAGACTAGCTTAGCAACAACTAGTATACATCGTTTAGGGCGTGGACTACCAGGGTATCTAATCCTGTTTGCTCCCCACGCTTTCACGCCTTAGCGTCAGTTGAGTTCCAGCAGATCGCCTTCGCAATGGGTATTCTTGGTGATCTCTACGGATTTTACCCCTACACCACCAATTCCATCTGCCTCTCCCTCACTCTAGATTGTCAGTTTCCCAAGCAGTTCAATGGTTAAGCCATTGGATTTCACAAGAGACTTGACAATCCGCCTACGCGTCCTTTACGCCCAGTGATTCCGAGTAACGCTTGCACCCTCCGTATTACCGCGGCTGCTGGCACGGAGTTAGCCGGTGCTTATTCCTACAATACCGTCAGGTTTCTTCTTGTAGAAAAGGAGTTTACGCTCCGAAAAGTGTCATCCTCCACGCGGCGTTGCTGCTTCAGGGTTTCCCCCATTGAGCAATATTCCCTACTGCTGCCTCCCGTAGGAGTCTGGACCGTGTCTCAGTTCCAGTGTGACTGATCATCCTCTCAGACCAGTTACGCGTCATAGCCTTGGTAAGCCATTACCTTACCAACTAGCTGATACGATATAGCCTCATCCCATAGCGAAAAAACTTTCCCATTTATACTTAAATATAAACGGAGTATAGAGTATTAGCAGTCGTTTCCAACTGTTGTCCTCTACTATGGGGCAGATTAGCTATACATTACTCACCCGTGCGCCACTAAGATATAAAAAAGCAAGCTCTCTTATATCTCCGTTCGACTTGCATGTATTAGGCACGCCGCCAGCGTTCACTCTGAGCCAGGATCAAACTCTCCATATTAAATATTAAATTCTTTATTTAAATAAAGCAAAGCTTTACTAAAGAAAGAGATAAATACTAAAGACTAAGATTGTTAAATACAATCTAATAATAAAGCTTATCATTCTAAAATTATTTAATTTATAATACTAAATAAAGTAAAGACTATAAATAAAAATAGATAAAGAATGACTAAACTTATTAAATCCTTAGAAATTTAATTATGAAGTTTTTAATCTAAAAACTTTTGATTGTTTAATTATTGTTATATCTCATATTATAAAAAGATATTTAGTTTTTTATCTAACTCTACTTTCCAAAGAAAGCCTGAGTTAAATATGGCTCAATCGATCACTTGTTTAGATTTCAAAGATTGACTAATAGTTTAACATTGTTAAGTTAAAGAACAA
>NZ_JAGSSY010000010.1 GCF_018145655.1 Campylobacter anatolicus | reverse complement strand
TTGGGGCGTTGCGGGGTGTCCCCGCTTGAAGCGAAGCGTTAGAGCATAGACTTTGGCTATGCGACTGCGATTAAAACATTGACTTAATCGCCTAGATATAGTAGAGATTTTGCGGAAGTAAATTTGTTAAATCTTATGTAAAACGCGATAAACACGTATTTTGTAAAACTTATTAAAAAATTAATTCAAACTGAAAGTTGAATATTTTGAGTTTTTTGCACCTTTAATGTTATAGTCTCATAGGTATTTATAGTTTGACTAAAGTCAAATATTTTGGCGACTTTGTTGGCTATTTTATCAACAACTGGAATGTCGTTTTTTGCTATTTCTGACAAAAGTCGCCGTCTATCATTAGGATATAAAATATCAAATTTATTGTTTAAATATACAGCCCTTTTTTGGAACTCTAAGCACTCTTTTTGTAATTGCTTTTTACTAAAATTATTTGGTAATTTTAAAACCTTGCCAACAATTAAATCATCGTTAAAATCTTTTAAAACAGGCTTGATTGTTTTTGCAGTAGGCAAAATTTCACTAGCTATTTTGTTAAACTCCTGCCCCTTTTCATCATTATCAAACCCTAATAGAATTTCAGCATTTTTAGCTTTTGAGTTTATAAATTTAAAGACTTCCTTGTGTGTGCTTGTAATTTGTCCATTTGTGGAGCAAAGGAGTGTTGTGATTGGTTCTAATCCCCTTAGTTGCATAACCGAAAGACTATCTATAATACTTTCGGTTATGACTATATTTTTATAACTTGATAAATCTTTTTTATTGGCATTATCGGCAACTATTATTTCAAGCCCTTTTGTTCCATAGCAAAGCTGTTTTATTGGACGTTCATAAAATCGCCCATCTCTATCCTTTGTGATTGGATTATTTAGATAGCTAATATACCCACTTTTGGTAATGCCATTTATTTTATCATTAAATACATAGCTGGGTGTTAATATATTTTTGCTTTTTGTATCTTCTTTAAGGTCGGAAAAAAAGGAGAGAATTTGTTTGCTAATGACTCTTTTATTGCTTAGAAAACTATTTTCACTAATACTTGGTGTTTTATTATAAATTTCAATTTTTGTATGGTTTATATTGTTATTATCTATTTGTTTATTTATTATATAATTTTTTTCTAAGTTTTTATAATCATAATTAGTGCTTTGCATTAAATCTTGTGTATCGATACCACGATTTTTACAAAAATTAATTATATTACCTTTATCACTATTGTCATTAGGATTAAAATACAAATAGTGTCCGTTTGATTGTTTGGAGATGACTATGGTATCACCATAGTCATTTGTTAATGTTTTATAGTGCTTACTGCTTTTCTCACGCTTCTCATAGTATCCATTATCTATTAAAATTTCGTGTAATGGAAGCTCTACAATATTGGTTTTTTTACTCATTTATTGCCTATTTACTGCACACCTACTTTTGGTATGCCAAATTCATCTAAATTAAATTTTTTATCTCTATATCCTAAATCAATCAAAGCTTCATCTAATTCAATTTCTTTGTATTCTTTTTGAAAATCACCTTCGCTCACGTTTCGTGAAGTTAGTAAATCATTGCTACTATTTTGCCCTAGCTGTATCGAAGCTTTTGAGTATTCTAAACTTAGTTCATATTGGCGTGTCATACTTTCAAGCATTTTAAGCAATAAGGCATTTGTGAGAGCTTGTGCTTGTTTTTGATTGTTGGCTTTATTTAGTTGTTTTGCAAAATCATTTAAATCTTTTTGCATTTGTACTTTTGTATAAAAAGAATTTTGAGCATTTTCATCGTGATATGTGTCGTAAAAATTCATCATCTTAGCATACTGCTCTTTTGCTTCCTCTTGCTTTATAAACTCTCTTGCTTTTTGTATATTATCAATTTGTGTTCTAAGAGCTTTCATCTCTGCGTAGTTTGTTGTTTTGTCAATTTGTCTATAAAGTTCATCTATTGTTTTATCAAGTTCTATTCCATTTGATAGTGCTGATATGCAACGATTTGTTTTATTAGCATACGAGTTAGCTATACGTTTGATTTCTGTTCCAAAAAAACTACTTTGGCTTTCTAAAAAATTACACGCTTTTTGCATTCTAGCAACAGAGCCTAGTATATCGTTTGGGATATTATTAATATCGCTATATATTCTTTTCATAGAGCCTACAAGCCCATTTATTTCGCCAAAAATTTCATTAATACTTCCCATATCGACACCAAGCTCTTTCATTTGCTTTTCAAAATTTAATGTGTCTTTTACCATTTGTTCGTATTGTTTTATCTGCTCGGCGTAATCCTTTAATGTTTGTGTATAGCCAATTACTTGCTGTGCTATTGCAGCCACATCCACTGTTGGTATACCACTAGCATTTGCACTGCTTAAAAATAATGACGTTGCGATACTAATTGTAGTTATAAATTTTTTCATTTTTCATTCCTTTTGCTTTCTTAATCTTTAATGCTTAATAATATTGCATATCTCTTTGTGTTTCTTGGCTTTTATTCTTAATTTTTTCTTTGCCGACTTTTATAATATCATTTGCCTTTTTGCAGGTTTTTGGATAAGTATTTTCAAATTTAGGTAAAACTCTTTTAATATTTTCAAATTGTTTTTCAAAATTATCCAGCTCTTTTTTATCCATTTCCTTGCCTCCACTTTTTATAATACTCTTGTTTAGCTCCTCGTATGATTTTTCCATTTTTTTCATTTCATCATAGCTCTTTTCAAGCTCATTTTTGCCATTATAAATTTCTTTTACCAATTCTCCTACTGCCTCTTTCATTTTTGGATTTTCAAAGGCTAATTGCATTTTTTCTTGCAATTGTTTTTGGTGTATCTCTTTTGTGGCGTTTGCGTGGTCTAGTGTTAGCACTATAACGTTGTCAATTTGTTTCAAAAAATCAATAATGCCTCCTACGTCTTTAGCATTTGACAAATTTTCGATACTTTTTTCAAATTGTGTTTGTAACTTGTTTTGTTTATCCTCTAAAATTTCAAGCTCTTTTTCGTGGCGTTTTAACAAATCATTCTCTTTTTTATTGTAAGTCCTTTGTTTGTCGCTAAGCTCAACGCTTTCTTGCTCTTTTGTTTTTGTATCGCTATTTTGCTCTTTACTAGTTTCAATTTTACTCTTTAGTTCATCAATAGCCTTTTGATTGATTTCGGTTTGTTTTAAAATGTCAAAACTTTCCCTTAAAGGCTCATTGGCATTAATATCATCAATAGTGTTTTTTGTTAAAATCATACGTTTTAATGGAGTGTTATATAAGTCTTTATCTTTTTCTTTAGCCTCATTTTTCTGATTAAAATTACTACACTTTTTTAGTATCGTTTCTAGTTTTTGATTTAACTCTTTTCCATAATATTTTTCATCACCCATTTTAGAGTAAAGAGATTGTGTCTTTATGTTTAAATCTTTTTTTAAATTATATAAAGAGCTATAAATTTCATATCTAGTATCAATAAAAGATTGAGAATTTGGTTTGCCTCTTTTTTTAAAATCCTCACAATCGGATATAAACGTATTTAAAACTAATTTTTCGTCATAAAGTGATAAATTCTTTATAAGCTCATCTTTATTTCTTGCTGTAAAGAAAAAATTTGGGTCTTTGTTATGTTCTATGTCATAATTACCATTTTCTTTTATAATATTAAACCCATATTCATTAATTTTATTTTCAAAAGCATTGTTGTCATTAAGTGTAGTTTTTGTCTCCTTATTTCTCATTTGACTTAACTCCTATCTTTTACCAATCTAACCAAAAAAGAGTATATAAATTATGATTAATATTTCTTTAAGTAACTACACACTAACTTAAATTTTTAAAATTTTTTTCTTATCAAATATTAAATTTTAAAATTTTTATAAACTTAAATTTAAAATTTAAATATATTTAAATTTTTAAAATTTAAAAGTTCTTTTTTCCCTTTTATTTTATTTATGTATATTATAGTATAGAGGCTAGAGATTTTGCGGTCTTAATTTTTTAAATTAATTTTACAATATCGTTTTTTTGGTAGCTAGCTAATATTTTACGCTTTTATACAGAAACAAAATTTGCAAATTAAAGTAGAGATTTTGCGGTTTAAAAAATTTAATTAATTTTTATAATATGCCTTAAATACTTATATATTGGGTATTTTAATGCATTTTGAAACTAAAAAATATAAAAATAATTTTTTAAGTATTTATTAAGTAAAATGCTTTATAATATCTGTAAAATCGCTATTTTAAGTTTTAAAAAATTTTGAATTATTTTTTTAAATTCTTAAATATTTTAAGAATTTAAGCAAATTTTTATATATGGTATGATTAAAATTATGAAAGGTTTAAAGAAAAATCATAATATTTATATTAGAAATGGCATTATTTGGATTGATTATCAGCAAAATAATATTCGTATTAGGCGTTCAACTGGCTTAAAAAATTGTAGTTTTGCCTTAACGTTTGTTAAAAAGCATTATAGTGAATTTATTGGCTCTGTTGATGATAAAAGGGAGATAATAAAGCTATACAGAAAACTGGAAGACGATAATACTATCAAACAAATTCAAAAAAGTGAAACAAAGCAAAAAAAGAAAAAGGCACATATAAAACAATACGTCGATGATAGGCGTAGCATATATTACATTTGTAAAGCAATATTTAATGAAAAACTATTTTTAAAAGCTTCTACTATTGCTTCATATCGCAACATAATAAAATTATTCTTGGAATTTTGTGCAACTGAAAAATTGATATATGCAGATGATTACAAAAGGGAACATAATGTATCTTTTTTAAGGTACTTTATGAGTAAAAATATTTGTAGTCGATACCTAAAGCGTGTTGCTTCATTTGCAAAATCAGTTTTTAATTATGCTGTTGAAAATGACTATATTGTAAAAAATGTTTTTATGCTACCAAAAGTTAAAAAAGAGATATTCCAAAACGAATTTGAAGTTTTTAGCCTTGATGAAGTGCTTAATTTAATCAAGTGTGCAACTGGCGAACTAAGAACATTTTTAGTAATAGCATTTTTTACTGGAGCAAGAACAGGAGAAATTTTAGCACTTACTTATGATGATTTAGATTTTATTAAGTGTGAGATTAGAATTTCAAAAAATTTAGCCGAAAATGGCATTTTAGATAGTCCAAAAACTATATCATCAAACAGGATTATCGATATGCTTGATATTGTAAAAAATGAGTTAATTAAGTTAAAATTAAAACAAGATGAACGTATTTTTAAAAAGCGTAGATTTGTTTTAAGACATAATTTTCACAAGCTCTTATCCAGTTTAGGCTACAAGAAACGGCGACTTTATGACACTAGACATACGTTTGCTTCTATTATGCTAAGTCGCGGAGAGGAACCTATGTGGGTTGGGTGCAAAATGCTAGGACACAAAGACCTAAATCAAACCTATGAAACTTATGCAAAATATTTACCGCAAAACGTCAAAGCTAGAGCTAAATTTTTAAATAATGTAGAAATTTAAATTTTTAGTGTGTAGTTGGCAAAGATTATGATATAATAAAAGACACAATTTTAATATAACTTATAACGCAATAAGACACAATAAAATAGCTGAAAATTATTATTTTTGGCTATGTCGTATTTAAGGATTAAACATAGAATGTGTCTTTTTTCGTTTGAGTTCGTGAAAGGACTTTTGGTGTTTAGAGTTACGAAAAAAGCACTCTCAAGTGATTTGGCCTACAAAAATGAGCTTAATTGCCTTGATTTTCCAAAAACATTCAACGCAATTGATTTTAAGATATTTTTCACAATTTGTTGGCACGCCAAACAACGAAAAAATATAGGAACAATAGATATATCTTTTGATGATTTAAAAAAATTTTTTGATATAGAAGTTATCAAAAAAAATGAAAAACGCTTTTATAGTGAAATTTGTAATTTTGTAGATAAGGTATCTAGCTCAAATAGCTCAGTTAGTTGCCTTTCTGAAAAAAAGGACGAATACTATACTCGCTTTCCATTTTTTAAAAAAATAAGTGCTATGAAAAATAAACAAGTGCTTAGATTTAGACTAAATTCTTATGCACATAATTTACTTTTTGATACGATTAGCAATTTTATGCATTTTGATATGTATGAGCTTTGCGAAATTAGTGGAAAATTTGCTATATGTTTATTTAGGAGTATAAAACAATTTGAAAACATTGAGCCAAATGAGAATGGTCATAAAATTATAACTTTTAACAAGCAAGAATTTTTACGTCTTACAAACGCACCCAAAACATATACTTCTACTGATATAGATAGATTTGTTATTATCCCGTCTATTAATGAGCTTAATGGTAAAAATTTTAAGTCACTAAGATATGAAAAAGAAACTGAAAAGAGTAAATATAGAGCCGTAACTGGATATAGATTTATTTTTGAAACAATGTAGGCGACAAAGCTAGTAAATGTATAATGTTGGTAGTAAAATGTTATTGGTTAATGAAAGGCAGATATTCAATAACTATCAAGCTGAAATAATGAAAATATCAATCTACTTTTAAGTTCGAAACCATTAAAATAATTATACATATTTTTTTATTCTTTTTTACTCTGTCTTCAAAATCTGCTTTTAATGCAAAATCTAAATCGGCATAATATTTTTTTTAACTCTGCTTTTGTCACCAGAGCGTATTCATTATCTGCAAACTCTTGCAAGGATTGAGTAAAATCATCGTGACAATATTTTTTGTTTTTATAGTTTTTGCTAATAAATCTTTCAACTTCCTTGCTACATTTTATGTTATCTAAGATTAGCATTTTTACTCCTTTTATTTTTTTATTGCAAGGGCGTTTTTACGCCCTATTATCCTTTATTATCTCTTTTTATGCTTACAGCAAAAAAAACAATTCAGGAAACTTTTCAAAAAATATTTTACATCCTTATATCATTAAAATGTCGAATTGATTAAATTACCATCATAATCAAGTTTAATCTGGCTTTGTGCAATTTTTGGGTCATCTTGCATAGCCTCAAATGCTTCGCAAATTTTATCCCTTAATGGCGGAATATTTACCCCCTTTAGATTAATAAATTTGCCGTTTTGTTTGCAAAAATCTATTAAGCTTCTTATATCTTGATTTGTAAGTGGTAAATTTTCAGCAATCATCTTTTGAAAATCCAAAAATCTAAATTCTATAATCTCAAACATATTATGCCACCTTTTTTCGATAAAACTTATAGCAAGTTCATAAATATGCCCTGCATAACTCTTGCCTTTATGCTTTCATTATCAAACAAAGTATCAAATAGTGAAATTTTAACCCAGTTTGCTTGTTCCATAACTTCTAAACAATCCGTATTTTCACAATACTTTTCTATTTCGTTTGCATATTCATTAAAAAAGCAGCCAGTGTGCTATCATAAAAAATAGAAATTTCGCTACCACCTATGCCATAATTGTAAGTGTCGGCTAAATTTTTGTAAAGTTCGTGTTTGCTATTATCAAACAAACCAGCACGAAACGCTTTAATTATATTTTTTTCGTAACTCTGTAACATTTTTTATCCTTTTATTTTAGCTTAAAAACTAAAGACAACGTATAAATCTCCGTGTCTATCCCTATCACAAAACATTAAATCGCCATTCTCATAAGCACACAATGCTTCTTTTTCGCTTTCAAAAAAATCAGTATAGTGTCCGTATGAGCCATTGACAATTGCATTATCTACAATAGATGACGGAGTGTCGTTTTGCATATCAACACCACAATTCTCAAAAAGGTTTAAAAAATATTCCTCAATTTCTGTGCTTGGGAATTCCCAGCCATATCGATTTCTAACAACTTTCATTCTAGCCTCTAACGCCTCTCTTACAAAAGCATTCATCTTATACCCTTTCTTTTTTGGCTTTTATCTTTTTTGTTAAGAGTATTATACAAAAATAATACTTAATTTACAATTAAATAACATAATATATAAAATATAAAAACAATAAAATAAATAAAAAAACATAATAATTTTAAAAACTTTTTTAAGTAAAAAAGAGTTATCTTTTCTCCCTTTTTTGGGGCGTTGCGGGGTGTCCCCGCTTGAAGCGAAGCGTTAGAGCATAGACTTTGGCTATGCGACTGCGATTAAAACATTGACTTAATCGCCTAGATATAGTAGAGATTT
>NZ_JAGSSY010000009.1 GCF_018145655.1 Campylobacter anatolicus | reverse complement strand
AAATCTCTACTATATCTAGGCGATTAAGTCAATGTTTTAATCGCAGTCGCATAGCCAAAGTCTATGCTCTAACGCTTCGCTTCAAGCGGGGACACCCCGCAACGCCCCAAAAAAGGGAGAAAAGATAGCTCTTTTTTACTTAAAAAAGTTTTTAAAATTATTATGTTTTTTTATTTATTTTATTGTTTTTATATTTTATATATTATGTTATTTAATTGTAAATTAAGTATTCTTTTTGTATAATACTTTTAACAAAAAAAGATAAAAACCAAAAAAGAAAGGGTATAAGATGTTGGTTTATGTTATAAGTTGCACGTTTATTTTGTGCGTAGGTGTTGTTTTAGGTTTTATGCTTTCAAATTTAGAAGAGTTAAAACTTTTTGTTTCAAAATTTGATTTTTAAGGATAAGGCAATGTTTAAAGGGCTTACAATAACAGACGAAAATGGCAAAGAGAGCGAGGTTGATTTTTTAATCAAAAATGGCAAGTTAGAGCCATTAAAGGATAGTAAAATTTAAGTAGCCTTTTAGCTACAAAAGGATAAAATCAAATTATGAAAGTAGTAAAAAGTTTAAGTTTTGATAAATGGCTTAGCAAATTAAATGATACTATTGCAAAAACCGCTATAATCCGTCGTATTGATAAGATACGCAACCAAAACCATATAGGCGATTATAAGCATATTGAAGGTGAAATTTTTGAGCTAAGGATATTTGTTAGCAAAGGTTACAGGCTTTATTTTACAGCAAAAAATGGAGAGCTTATAATATTATTGTGTGGTGGCGATAAAGATACGCAAGATAGAGATATAAGCAAGGCAAAAGAAATTTTAAAGGATTACTTATGAAAGAAAATTTTACAGAATTTAGGGTAGAGGATTACCTTACAAACGATGAATTACGTAAAGAATATCTTACGCAAGTATTAGCTGACGGCGATACAGATGAATTAAGACGGGCGATATTTTATTTGGCTAAAAGTAAAGGAGTGGAAGTTATCGCTAAAAAAGCAAATCTAAATCGCGAAAGCTTTTATAAAATGTTTCGTCCAGAAGCTAAGCCACGATTTGAGAGTATTTTAAAAGTTATGAATGCACTTGATATTAAACTTACTTGCGTATAAATTTAATATCCGCGTCCATTGTTGTGGCTATTTTCGTGCATTTTGTTTTGAGAATAGCCAACGCCAATTGTCTGATTTGTATTATTTTTGATAAGAATATTTTGTTTTTCTAAAAATTCAATACCTTTGACGTATTCTTTATAAATAAATGAATTTTTATCTATTGTATTTTTGTTTTTTGATAGTCTTAACTCAATATCCTTAAACCTATTCTCGCCAATACCTCTAATAAATTCCTTATTTTTTTCAAGCGTTTTTATAATCTCATCTTGATTTTGTAAATTTATATTTGAGTGACGTAAGATATAAATATTGTCATTTAATGCTTGATACTGCTCTTTTAATTTAAATAAATTTATATCTTTATTAAACATTTTTGAGTAAATTAAATTGCTTTCAGTATAAAATTTTACATTTTCATCAAGCTTAGTAGAGTTATTTTTAATGGCTCTTGAAATTTTTTCGTAGTTTGCAATATCTGTTTTACTTGCACCCTTAAAATTTGGATATCGTTTTTTAAAAGCATAAATAAAATTCTTTTGCATATTTAACGTGTCGATTTGTTCTTTAAAATGCTTTAAATAATCATCGTTTATTTTATTTATTTGATATAAAATTTTGCCTTTTTCATCGTAGTTTTTTAATAACTCCTTTTCCTTTTGAGCAAGTTTTGAATTTATCTCTTTGATTTGCTTGGCTATTTTAAAACGACGTTTGTTTTGTTTTTTGATATATTGATTAAGTAATACTAATAAATCGTTTCTTTTTGCTTTTAATGCTTCATACTCTTGCCTTAAAGATGACTGCTTTTTCTCAATTACTTGTGATTTGTTTTGTAAATTTTGCTTACCTTGTAAATAAATTTCATTAATTTTATCTTTAGTATTTGCATCGTTTAAAATCTCTTTTTGCTTGATTTTGTTAAATTCTTTTGATAAATCTTTTTGAAGTGAATTTCTGTTTGAGTAGTTAAATCCTCTAATACCAAGTGAATATGAAAAATTATCTCTAACGTCATTAAAAAAATCTTTTATCTCTCCCTTTTGTTTAAAGTGAATTTTCTTTTTTGTTAGTAAATTTCTTTTATTTATTACAACGTGAATGTGTGGGTTGTTTTGATGAGTGTGAATTACAAAAGCGTATTTATGTCCGTAAAAATTTTGGTTCATAACCTCTTTGACACTCTCTTTTAAAACACTGATTGCTTTTGGGCTTTGAGCGTTTTCTTTTATACAAAAAGCCAAATGCCAAGCCTCTTTCGCATTTTCATTATTTGAAAAATCTTTGCTCCAATCTTTTAAAATTTCATCTGCACTTACTTTATTACCATTTTCATCAAATGCAAAATCATTTTCAGAATTTTTTATAATATAACTCAATGCATTTTTTACTCCCTTTTTGCCAAGATTGCTTAACATTTTTACGACAGCTGGTTTTGGATTTGCCATATTTTTAAAAAAATTAAATGAACTAAAACCTTTGAAAATTTTAGTTTGTGTAATTGATTGTTGACGTGAGCTTTGCACGTTAGCTTTACGAAGTTTTTTAATTTTTTCGTATTTTTCGTTATGCTCACCCCAATCAAATAAACTCATCGACATAAAAATTTACCTTGCAATCTTTAAAAATATTTGTAAAAAAATAATAGAAATATTGTAATAAAAAAATGAAATCGTGTAAATATGCAGGATAACCCTTTTGGTGTGTAGTTTTTAGCATAAAATACCGATAAAATCGGTATTTTCCAAAAGATTTTGAAATTTTGACAAATTTCAAAATAAAATCAAAAAAGTTTTTGATTTTTGATAGACAATTTTTCATCTGTGTTGAAAAATTTTAAAAAATAATATTTGTAAATTTAAAAGATATTTAGCAAAAAAAGTATTTATTAGTAACACTCAAAAATATTTATAAAAAATAATCATATTTTGAAAATTCTAAAAAATATAAAAGAAATTTTATAGTAGAGATTTTGCGGAACAAGCATTTTAAAAAACTGCTATTTATTGAATTATTTTAAAAATGTTTTTAAACAAAAATTTTAATTTAAGAAATATTTTATATTTAAAAATTACTTGCAATAACGAAATAAACGCTATTTTATAAAATATACCTCCGCGAAATCTCTACTTTTTTTAAATTTTAAAATAATGTATGATTGCCAAACTATCTTAAGAACAAAGGAAAAAAATGTTACGACTTTTAAAGAAAATCTATTTTCTTGTCTGTTTTTCTCCTATCTATTTATTGGGTGCAAGTGGTGGCAATATCGCTTCAAAAATTGCCGACGCTGCCAATACTCAAATAGAGGAGGCTGGTAAAAGTGTTGCAAGTATTGTTAATACAATTTCAATCGTGTTTGGTGTTTTATGGATTGTAATAATGCTAATAATGGCATTTTTTGCAATAGAGCAAATAAAACAACACTCAAAACTAATATTTGGTGCGATAGTAATCATAGGTATTGTCTATGGCTTATCAGCTTCAATGATGTAAAAAAGGCGTGATTATGATTACAACTAGCTGTTTTATGGATTTGACTAAAAGAACAAAAATTAAAGGTTTATCAACAACTAGCTGGTTTGCAATCATAATCATAGGTTTTATAGCTTGGTTTTTTCTTTTGCTATATGCACTAATAGTGGTGTCTGTATGTTATATTCTCTTTTTTATACTAGAGTTATTTGATGAGGATATATACGAAATCATAAATGCAAAGATGAAAATTCCAACAAATAAATATTATGCGTAAGATGAAAATATGAGTAGTATTTTTACATATTTGAAAAAACAAAAAAATAAGTCAAACCAAGACTATACGCTCAATAGTATAAATAAGGGTGTTGATAATATTTTTAATACAATACAACCTGAAATTTTTACAATGGCAAAAGAAAATAATATCGCTTGTAAATATGGTAGCGATTTTTTAGTTACAAAAGACGGAAATTTAACAATAGGCATAGAGTTGGCAGGAACGAGCTATGCTGGACTTAGTTTGGATAATGAAATAAGTTATCTACAAAATAGAATTGCATTTTTTACTGCTTTAAAAAGCGACTTTGAGTTAAATATAGTTATACAGAAAAAAAAGATTGCTGATAGTTTAAAACAAAGATTGGAATGCAAAAATATTTATGCAAATGAAGTTATACAAAAATGGACGACAGCACAAAATATTTTTAAAATTTCATACTATCTTTTCATATCAACTACTACAAAAAATATCACTGGTTTTTTAGAGGGATTTAAATCAAAAGCTACAACCGAACAAGAAAATAAAAATGGAGAGAGTTTTACCTTTAATAACAAAATTTCACAATTAAAAGATTTAATTATTGAGATAAAAAATAAATTAAATACATTTAATCCACGTCAAATGAGTGGCGATGAAATTTTAAATTTCTATGCCACATATTCAAATGCACAAGATACAAATTTAAAATACACATACGAACTAATAAGCGATTGCTACATTAGTTCTGACGTAGAATTTAAAAAAGATTATATTGAGTTTCATCGCAACGACGGAAGCACTGCATACGCTAGATTTATTAGTATAAAAGCCTATGAAACAGAGGGTATTAAGTCAATGATGACTACTGACCTAATACGTAACAACAATGAATTTATGGTATTTATTCACTTAAGACCATTTGAAAAAGAAAAAGCAATAAAAAGAATAAAAGAGATAGCTACATTTAAAATAGACGCCATTAAAGATGAGCTTTATGAGCTAATAGAACAAATTAAGGCTGATAGAGAAAATTTAGTGGAAATGGCTTATTCGGTTTATCTATTAGCACCTAGCCTTGATGAGCTTGAGACAAAAACAAATGATATTAAAGCAATTCTTGAAAATCAAGGGTTAAACATAGTTCGTGAAACCATAAATCAAAAACCACTTTATTTTAGTTTTTTTCCAAGTCGTGGTAATCTTAATGCTCGTAAAAAGCCACTTAAAGTCTCTAATTTATCAACCATAGTGACATTTGAAAATGAGGAAACTGGATTTAATAAAAACGACTGGGGAGATGAGGCAGTTACTAGCTTTAAACATATAAATCAAACACCATTTTTGTTTAACTTTCACTGGCAAGAGAATGGGGATCGCCCCAGTGGCCACACAATGATTATTGGTGGCACTGGTGCTGGTAAGACTACAATAGCTCAATTTTTAATGCTAAACTGCTACAAATACAACATTGATATTTTTTCAATGGATAAGCTTCGCGGTATGTATAACTTCGCTACTTACACTGACGGCGAATATCACGATAGTGACGGCGAGAATAAATTTGAACTAAATCCGTTTAGTCTGCCAAATACAAACGATAACAAAGCTTTTTTAAAGTCGTGGTTGGCTTTTATGGCAAAAGTAGATGATAGCGAACACGAAGCTATAAGTGAAATTTCAAAAACAATAGAGCGTATTTATAGCCCACTTAATGATGGTAATATAATGACGTTAAAAGACTTTATACAAAGCCTACCAGCAAACGATAATACAAATTTAAAGTTAAGGTTTGAAAATTATAAAGATAGTATTTTTGATAACGAAAACGACGCCCTTAATTTTACAAAGCAACTTTCAATTCTGAATATGGACGGCATTTTAAATGACCCAAAAATTGCTGGTTTAACAGCTATGTATATTTTCCACAAACTTAAAAATCAAGCAAAGAACAATACAACTAAACGCGGATTTTTATGCTTTATAGATGAATTAAAAGACTATCTTAATGACGAAACTATGAGTGAAAAGATACTAGAAGCAATTTTGGAAGTTCGTAAAATAGGTGGAGTTATGGTTATGGGTTTTCAATCAATGAGCTTATTTGAAAATATGCAAAGAGGCTCATCTTTTTTGGACAATATAGCAAATTATATTATCTATCCAACAAATTCAGAACAAACAATACAGGAGCTTACATACTCAATTGGACTAACTGAAACAGAGGCAAACTTTTTACGAACAACACCTCAAAATTCACGTCAGGTATTGCTTAAGCAAAGACTAAATGGTAAAAGCTGTTATTTAGACCTTGACTTATCAAGGCTAAATAATCATTTGCGTATCTTTTCATCAAGCTCTGATAATGTAATGCTAATGAAAAGACTTAAAGCTGAACACCCAACACAATGGCGAAATATGTATTTAAACTATTAAAGGAAGTAAAATGAAAAAAATTATGATTATATCACTAATGCTTACGGCTATTTTAAGCGGTTGTGCTAATAAACCAAGTGCTATCGAAAAAGTTAGTCCTTGTGCTTGCTATGACATACTAAAAGTAGGATAAAACAATGGCAATAGCTAACGAAAAAAAGATAGACCCAAATTTCATATTTAAAACAGAGAGAAACATTAAGGCATATATGCTCTACACTATAATAGTTTTGTTTCTGACTATTATAGGATTGGTAATAACTCTTATATTACTTATGCCACTAAAGGAAACAAAACCTTATTTGCTAACTTTCTCAAATTCTGATACAAATTTTGTGAGAATTAGTGAGGGCGGTATAGATATAAGAAAAGAGGAGGGTTTGCTTAAGAGCATACTTGCTGGCTATGTTAAGAATAGAGAAACCATAAATCGTATCGATGATATTGAAAGATACAATATCGTAAGAACGCAAAGCAAGAAAAGTGTATGGGAGGGTTTTCAAGCTTTAGTTTCTCAAAGTGGCTCAATATATACTACAAATAATTTGCTTCGAAAGATTGATATTATCAATATTGCTGTGCTATCCCAAAATGTTGCCACTATTGACTTTCAAGCCGAAACTGGCACTCAATCAAGAAATGACTTGACCTATAAGAAATATAGGGCAGCCATAGAATTTGATTTTAATTCGCCATTAAATTCACAAAAAGAGCAACTTAATAATCCTACTGGATTTATAGTTACAAAATACGCTATTAGCGAAATTTTAGAAAAAGATGAGAATAAAAAATGAAAAATTTAAAACTAGCAATATTATCTATACCCCTTTTTATGTCTGCAAATCAAACTCAAACCGGACTAAGTGATAGTCAAATGAACGAAGTGAGAGCAATAATACAACAGACCCAACAGCTAGTAGATGAGCAACAGGGTAACTCAATGGGAGAAAATATTTTTAATACTCAAAATCCAGCAAATGCAAATGATTATGCTAACACAAATATAAAGATAGACCCATTGGGTATTGGCTCTAAAAGGGTAAATAACGAATTGCAAGATAATGGGGCTAAGGCTTATAAAAATAAAGAGTTAGAAATAGACAATATGGAGCAAAGAGAGGAGCTAAGCAAGGAGGAATTAGAGCTAATGCGTAGAGCCATACGCAATCAAAATTTAAACGCTTTACAAAATAGATTTTTTGCAAAAAAATATAGGGGATATGAGAACACACAGACCATTAAATATACTCCAAACAAAACGCATAAAATTCGCACACGTCACGCAATGGCGACAACATTGATTTTTGATAGTCCTATCGATAGCTATGTTTTAGGCGACACAAGCGGATTTAGTGTGCAAGAGTTAGAAAATAAACCAAATGCAATAGTTGTTAAGCCACACCTAATTGGTATTGATACTAGCCTTACTATTTTTACAAATGACGGAAAACTACATACTTTTTATATTTTTTCAACTGATTATAAAAATACAAATGACCCAAATTTTATAATTTACATAAAAGATGATGAAGCTATAAAGGCAAAGCAAGAAAAGCAAAAAGCCATAGATGAAAAATATCTTACTATAAAAGACGGCATAGCAGAACTTAAAATTTTAAAAAGTGATATTTATAGCGGATATGTTCAAAAAGCCAAAAAAGAAAATGAGTGGTTACTATCGGCTGAAATTTTTAGCGATAAGAAATTTACATATTTTAAATATGCAAAAGACGAAATGCCACAAATTCCTACAATATTTGCAGTTATTGATAAGCAAGATAGTCCAGTAGAAACAAGAGTGATAGGCGACTACATTATAGCTGAAACAATAAATCCAAAATTTACTATCAAGAGTGGCGATAGTTATGTATGTGTAGAACGCAAAGAAACCATACAGGAACGTGAGCGTAAAGAGGAGCGTAAAAGACTAAATACTAACAAACAAGTGCTAAAAGAGCGTGCAAAAGAAGCAAAAAGGGGGAAATAAAATGAGAAAATTGACATTTTCAGTTATAACAGCCTCTTTGCTATTTTGTCCTACTTTTGCCAATGAGAGTATTTTTGCTAAAACTAACGAAAAAGGCGAAATAAATGCTAGTGAGCAAAAAAGAGCAGATGAAAAAGTAAGAAATTTGCACAATGAAGCAAACTTAAATCATCTTTTTGAAAATTCTAAATTCCCAGTTGATGGCTATATATATAAAGCAGGGTTTAGAGAGCCAAAAATTCAAAATGATGAGCTAACAAAGGCTCTGCAAAAATTAGAGGAGTTGGAAAAACAGCAATCTAATAATACAACAAAAATATCAGACCAAAAAGACCAAGAATTTCAAGAGGCACAAGAAAGAAATCGTCGTGCAAATGAACTAAAAACACAATTAAAAGAACAAAATCAAAATTTAAAACAAGAAATAAGACAAGATACCCAAACTGCCTACGAACGTAAGATTAAACGTCTTTTAAAAGATGAACTTTTAGGCGAAAGAAACAATGCCATAAAAGAAATGAGACAAAATAATAATTTTGGTGTTGATAGCTTTTCAAATCAAAAGCCAGTTGATATAAGCACAAACGAACATAGATTATACCGCACAATTAGAGCTGGTAGAATGATACCAGCTATTTTAACAACAGCTATAAGCTCTGATTTAAGCGGAATAGTAACAGCCCAAATAGAACAAGATATTTACGCCACAATGGGCCGAGCTGTGCTGATCCCACGTGGCTCAAAAGCCATAGGATTTTATACAAATAATACCAAAATAGGACACGAGAGGCTAGAAATTAAATGGCGAGAAATTATTACGCCACAAGGCATAAATATAATGCTAACAGAGGCAATCGTGGCTGATAATATGGGTATGAATGGAGCAGTTGGAGCAATAAACAATAAATACTGGGAAAGATATGGTATAGCTTACTCAATATCAACTATCACAAACGCATTGCTTTTAGGCATTGTTTCAAAAATAAATAATGGTAATAATACAAATAATCAATATGTAAGTGAAATTTACTCAAATGCTAGAAGCGATGTAAGTTCGGTGGTTCAAGACATAATACAGCAACAAAGCCAAATTAAGCCAACAATTGAAATCAAAAGTGGAAGTCGTATATTTTTAGTGCCAACAAACCATATGTGGTTTGCAAAGCCGAAAAATGGCGAAGTTTTAATGAAATATTTTATAGAGGAGTAAAAATGGAATTTAACAATCAAGAATTTACACAAAGTCGTCAAACTTTAAAAGATGAAATTAAAAATGAAATGGAGCTTAGAAAAGCAAAAGACAAAATTTACTCTAGGCTTACAGCACAAATGAAAAAAACAGAAAAAGCCGAAAGCACAGCTCAAAAGGAGCGTGAAAAACTTGATATCCTAATAAAAGAGCATAATGCCCTTAGTAATATTACGAAAGATGAAAATATAAAGTAGCAAAATGAGCGTCAGCACTTATTTAAAAAATATTTTGGCTCACTTAAAACCATATTTGGAACTTAAAGCAAATGAACTTTGCTTTAATGAGCCAAAAAAGATTTGTGTCGATTATGGGAACCACTGGGAATACATAGATGATGAAAGTCTTGATTTAAGATTGCTAAATGATTTTTTAGTAGAATTAGCCACTAGTCGTCATCAACAATTTGACGAAAAGCATTGTCATCTAAGTTGCGAGCTACCAGCTCCATTTTTACGTTATAGGGTGCAAGCACAACATAGCTCATCACTATTTAACTCGCAAATTTCAATATGTATAAGAATACCAAGTAAAGAGCGTTATCCACTAGAAAATTTTGTTCTAAGCGAGAAAGTTATAAATGACGGCTGGACTTATGACAAGATTAAAAGCCTTATTCACGATAGAAAAAATGTCCTTTTAAGTGGCGGAACTGGAAGCGGAAAAACTAGCTTTTTAAACTCACTAATGGGCGAAATAGACGCTAATGAGCGTATTGTAACAATTGAGGATAGCCAAGAATTACAAGTAGATAATAAAAATAAAACACAACTTGCAGTGCCAAAAATAGCTACTGAAATTTATAGTTATCAAGTCGCAATTGATAACGCAATGAGACTTCGTCCTGATAGGTTGTTTTTGGGAGAGATTGACATAAGAAATACTTTTTCATTTTTACGTGTAAATAATACAGGACACGCTGGAAATTTAAGCACACTTCACGCAAATAATCCAAAGGACGCCATAAAAGCAATAAAGACAAACGTCATACTAGGTGGTGGGCTATCAAATGCAGATGACACTATGCTTGAAAGCTTAATCGTTACAGCAATCGACTACATTATTCAAATACAAAGAGATTACCACACCAATCAAAGAGTAATAACAGACATACTGAATGTAAAAGAGCAAGATTTGCAAAGGTTAGCAATATGAGTGCAACTGATTACAAAAAAAGTAAAAAACAAAGATATAACATATTTTTAGCAACTGATGATTTAGAACGCCTTATGCAAATTTGTAAAGAGCGAAATGAAAGCAAATCGGCTGTTATTAGAAAACTTATTACTTGCACAAAATTTTTACACATTATAGAACAAATAGAACTCAACAATAAACTAAATATTGACCTCTTATACGAGCTTACAAAATGCGGTATAAACTTAAATCAAATAGCATATCATCTAAATATTGACGTAACCAAAGACGATGAAGCAAAGAGCGATTTTTTAAAAGCTTTTAGGGATTTTACAAATTTTATAAACGATTTTAAAAAACGTTCAGAAAATGAAATGATAAAACTAACAACAAACCAAACAAGAAAACTAACAATAACAAAAGAAAAAAAGGAATGGTAATGAGTGACAACACAAATAATATCACGCCACTTAAATGGCTAATTATATTTACTACTTCACTTATAATGGGGGCTATCTTATACTTTTTAATGATATGGGTAATTTTTAGACCCAGTATTTTTAATATACATATTGTAGGACTTCAAATTTTACAAAATCTCGGTAGTCCTATGCTTAAATTTAAAGCTTATGTGGCTGTATTTGCACTAATTGCACCATTTTTGGTGTGCTTGGTTTGGTTTTTAATGCCTAAATTTAAAGAAAATGATGATTATGGTTCAGCAAGATTTGCAAGACCTAGTGATTTTAAAAAGATGAGTATTAATCACGAAACAGGTTTAGTTTTAGGTGCATTTTTTAAAAACGGAAAATCACAGTTTATTAGAGCAACACAGCCACTTTCTACTTTGGTTGTTGCACCACCAGGGTCTGGAAAGACGGCTGGTATGATTATCCCTAATTTGCTTTTAGTGTCAAATTCTGCAGTAGTTACAGATATTAAAGGCGAATTATATGCAAAAACAGCTGGTTATCGTCAAAAATATCTAGGTAATGAGATACAATTATTTTCCCCTTTTAGCTGGGACAATACACTATTTTTTAATCCTTTTGATAATAGCCTAGTTAAAGACTTAGAATTTTTACATATTAAAAAGTTGGCCGAACAAATTGCTTCTACTATATTTGTTGGCGAGAAAGGGAAAGAAAATGACCACTGGATAGTTTCTGCAAAGACAATGTTTGTGTTTTTTGCTGAGTATTTTATGCAAAAAGATAAACATTGCACATTTTCCCAACTAGCACAAGCACCAAAAGCTGATTATTTTGACTATCTTAATGATGAATTTGTAAAAGAGGCTATGACGGAGGAAAGTGAGGACGAGCATACTGGCGAATTGATACCAACCAAAAGAGACTACAATGCTGATACTTTTAAAATTTGGCTAAAGCAAACCAGTTTTGATGAGAGTCTTGACGAAAGCACTAGAAATCAAGCAAGAGCTTACTCAAAGGCAGCCGAAAACGAATTTGCAAGCATAAAATCAACATACGATACCTTTATGAAGCTTTTCTCAAATCCTCAAGTGGCGAATGCTACAAGCAAAATGAGTTTTAAATTTGAGGATTTAAGAGAAAAACGCATAACTATGTATGTAGTAGTTCAAACTGAGGACATTGAAATACTTGCACCACTTATAAGAATTTTTAATGAAACATTATTTAAAAAGATAATGAGTGGAGCAGAATGCTCTGACCCTAATAAATTTATTTATTGGTTTGGAGATGAATTTGTTAGATTTGGCACTATGCCTTTTGTGCTTGAGGCACCAGCATTATGTCGTAGTTATGGAATGCTACCAGTTTATGTAACACAAAGCTACGAGCAAGTTGCCGAATATTATGGAGATGGCAAAAAGAATATCTTAAAAAATAACAGCGGTTATCAGATAATTTTTAATATGAATAGCGACAAGGACGCAGAGGACACAAGCAAACTTATAGGCGACTACACAAATATCAAAATTTCAAAATCACAGGGCAATTTGGATTTATTTAAATCAAATATTAGTAAATCAAAAGAGGGTAAAAAACTCGTAACAGCACAAGATTTAAAAAATCAAGATAGTAGCGATGTTTTAATTCTAGTCAAAGGTTTTTATAAAATGCCAATTAAAGCCAAAGTGCCTTACTGGTTTAAAATTGACAAATTTAAGGGAGCAGACAAAATTTCAGTAATTCATAATACCAACAATGATGAAAATGAAACAAAACCAAGTGAAAATATCGACAATGTAGAAACAAATATACAAGAAAATAAAAAAAGCGACCTAGAAAAAATGGGAATTACAATAACTTGATTAAAGGGAAAAATGGGCTATGTCTAAATTAATAAATTTAAGCCCTATCTATGTTCTTTATCAAGATTTTAGATAGGGCTTAGTCAAAACCACTAGGTCCATAAATCTACTCATAAGGAGTTGCAATGACAAATACTGAAAAGTTAGCCTATGAAGCAAAACTAGCAGAGGAAAGAAAGTTGCTCGCACAAGAATACGAGCTAATGGAGGACGGCGAAATAAGTCTATCGAATTTGAGTGATGACGAGGTTAAAGCATATAAAATTTTTAGTCTTGAAACTGAAATGGTCGATGACTTTGAAAATGTCCAAATAAAGTAGAAATTTATGACTACACACTTATTTTGATGACTACACAAAGGAAATATTATGGCAAAAGCTAAAGCAAAAATACAAGAACAAGCAGTAGAGCAAGTGCAACCAGCACAGCAAGAGCCTAGTTATAAGGCGTGGGAGGATAGAAGCAATGCTGAAAGACAAACTTCTATTAACGAATACGCAAAAATAATGATAGCGGGTGCAATGAAAACTAAAAATGCAGACTGGTTAAAAGATATGTCAGCAAAGCAAATTGATGAAACTATGCCATTTGACGCTTCAAATGGCAAACCATATCAAGGCATTAGCTCTATTATTTTACGCTCGGCAGTAACGATGAATGGCTATGAAAATGCAGAATTTCTATCAATGAAACAAGCAAATTTAATGGGTGCAACTCTAAAAAAAGAGATAGACGAACAAGGAAACGTCAAGTATCCAAAAGGTGCAAAGATAGCATTTTACAAAGAATACGAATATCAACCAAAGCTTGATAGTAATGGAAAACAACTCTATAAAACAATAAAAGATAAATACGGAGTTGAAAAACAACAACCAGCTATGGAAAAAGTATATCTAAAAGAGCCAAAACTTGAAACTTTAACCCTTTATCACACTTCTCAATTTGATGACCTTGATAGAAGTAAGCTAAAAGAAAGAGACCTTACTAATCTAAATGCAAAAAGAGAGGCTAATAAAGACAAATCCTATGACGTTAGACCTAAGCTTAATGGGCTTGGAATGGGAGCAAATACTACCAACGATTTGAATAATTTTATAAATTCTCAAAACAAAGGGATTGATTATGAAAAAATTCAACACAGGCAGTTTAACCAACAAAGAGTTTATACGCAGGATTTAAACAAGGGCAATGAGCGTTAAATCGGCTTTCGCAACAATGAGTAGATTATAAAAACTGAGAGTTAGCTTAAAATAGCTTACTCTCTTTTTAAAGGATTTAAAATTTTAGACGGATTTATAAACTTTTTATTTGGTAATGATAAAAATAAAACTAATCTAAAATTAGACAAAAAAGATACAAAACAAAACATTGATGACATATATGATGAGAATGAAATTTATATGATAGAGGAACAAACACAAGAAATTTATCAAGGTGGAAAAATAATAATAAATCACAAAAAAATAGAAATTTTACCACAAGGCAATAAGAAATCTTTAAAAATAATTACAAATAATACAATGGAGTTAAAAAGATAATGGCTGATAGTAAAGATATGGCAGTAATAAAAGACGACAAATGGCTTAACGACTTAATAGGTATTACCAACGATATTATTACAAAATTACTCGAGGGCATTTATAAAAGTGTGTCAGAAATGCTACATAATAATGTATCTTATACAATTGTAATGATGGTTATAATGTTTTGGTTGTTAAATATCCTAAAAAATGGCTACCCAACAAGGGGGGAGATATTTAATGCTGGAAAATGGCTATTTATGGTATGTTTTGTTATGGCTATTTTTGGTTCGTATAGTGTTTATGAAAGCTTTATAAGTTGGCTAATGATACCAGCCCAATGGGTTCGTGGAGGAGTATCGGTAATATTTGATACAAATAGTGCTGATGGATTTGCAGGTATGGTAACAAGTGCAATAAATAAAATTTCAACTCTAGGCAGTATGTTGTGGGATAAAACAATTGCGATACTAAAAAACGAGGCTACTCTTGGAACTGAATGGCTTGCCTATTTTAAAGCACCATTTATGTTGTTTTGGTATGGGGTGTATTATTTAGTATTTATGATAGCTGTTTTTGGTGTAACAGCTATCATATTTGTTTCTACCTTTATGGCTTCACTGCTACTATGTGGTTGTGCTATTGTTCTACCATTCTTAACAATTAGCACACTAAAACAATACTTTTTTTCGTGGCTAAAACTATTTATTAGTTACACACTATATGCACCACTGGGTCTTATTGTCCTATCATTAGCGGTAACGCCAATAAATAATCTAACTGGTTTATTAAATGAAAATAAGGTAGAGCAAATTTTAAACAATCAATTTAGTGCTTTTTTTGCACCAATTTTAATATGTACGCTTTGTATATATTTATTAAAACAAATTCCAGACTGGATACAACAAATAGTTGGTGCTAGTGGCGGAGCTATGGGAACTAGTGCTGGTAGTGATATGGCAAAAACAGCTGGAGCAGTAGGTATAGGTGGTGCATTAGGTGCTGGGTTGGCTTATAGTATAAGTAGAGTAGCTGGAGGTGGATTTAGGAATTTTGCAAAATCAATAGGAAGTGCAATAAGTGGTGGTTTGCAAGGTTCAATTAATGCAACACCTGGCGGTAGAACTTTGCAAAAAGCAAGTGAAGCTATGTTAGGTGGGATTGCTAATCAAACTGAAAATATTGGAGGTATCGCAGGAAAAACATTTAAAACTTTTAAAGGCGGTTTTGCTGTGCCTTAAACTATGTCATAAATAACAAATTTAACAAAAAATCAAAGGAGTAAAAATGAAAAAAATCATTATCCCTATTTCAGGATTAGTTATCCTATCTAATACATTAATGGCTAATGGCGAACTAACTGGCGATATGAAATTGGCGTGTGAGGCTATTTTGTGTTTAAGTAGCGGAACACGCCCTAGCGAGTGTGCTCCAGCATTAAGGCGATACTTTTCAATTAAGGCCAAAAAAGCCCACGAAACTATTAAAAAAAGAAAGAATTTCTTAAAACTTTGTCCTACCGATGAAACGGCAAAAATTGACAATAACTACGAAAGTCTTATCGATACACTATCAAATGTCAGTAGTGGTTGCGACGCTAATACTCTAAATAGAATAACACAAAAGAGCAAAGCTACCGTAAGTCATAAACTAGATAACGAAGGTTACTCTTATCCAGTTTATGAACGAACAATTAGGATAACTCCTAAAAAGCCACAATATTGCATAGATTTAGAAAAACATACATACGGCATAGACAACCAAAGAGTCAAATATACTTGCAATGGCGAATATTTTTTTGTTACTGACTGGCAAAGAGGTTATAAGCTAAAACAAATCAATGAAGCCGATTTTAAACTTCTGCCCAGCAATATTAGTTTAAAGCAAAACAATCCAGCATATAAAGAATGCGATAATTATGAGTATTCTTATAAGCAAAAACAATGTCGTCAAAAAACACCACAATTTTTATTCTTTGAAAAAATCGCAATTAATAAAAAATGCTGGGTAGAAACAGAGTAGCAAAGGATTAATCAAATGACGAACACAATCATCATCATCGAAAGCCCAAACAAGTGCGATAAAATAGAGCATATCACCGGTGCAAAAGTTTATGCCACAAAAGGACACTTTAAAGAGCTTACAAATGAGATAGTAGTCAATTATCAAAGCTATGAGCCAGTATTTGAATTTAAAAATGAAAGCAAAAGCCGAATAAATGCAATGTTTAATGATTGTAAAGGCAAAGACGTCATAATCGCAACAGACCCTGATCGCGAAGGTTATGGTATTGGCTATATGGTATATGAAACCATTAAAAACGTAGCAAAAAGTGTAAAAAGAGCAGAATTTCACGAGATAACCGAAAGTGGTATCAAAAAAGGATTAGCCAATGCCCTGCCATTTGCAAGTTCAAATTTAAAAGAGTTTGATAGCTTTAAAGCAAGAGCGGTAGGCGATAAACTAGTGGGCTTTATAATGTCGCCAACTTATATCAACAAATTAAATGATAAAAATAATAGCGTTGGTAGAGTTCAAACTCCAGCACTTGCATTAATCGTTGCAAGAGAGCTAGAGATTAAAGCCTTTTATGAAAACAAGGCAAATGCAAAGATTGATTATAAAATAAAAGCCAAGCTAAAAACAAAAGACGGCATAGAATTTAATGCTTTAAACGATAATATCTTTGTAAGCAAAGATGAAGCAAATGCTAAAATTTCAGATTTAAATGGCTCTAACGCAAAAGTTTATCAAATCGATACCAAAGAGGCACAAATAAAGCCAAAGCCACCATTTAGAACCTCACAACTTCAAGAGATAGCTAATAAAAGATTGGGCTTTTCAAGTGATAAGACAATGAGCTTAGCTCAAAAGTTATTTGAGAAAGGTTTAATCACATATCATAGAACCGACAGTAATAGCCTATCAAATGAATTTATAGATGAAGTTGGTGCTAAATTTGGCAATGAAGAGTGGTATGAAAAAAGGGAGTATAAAGCAGGTAGCCAAAGCCAAGCAGAGGCTCACGAAGCCGTGCGTATCTCGCATATTCACGGATATGCTGATATACAGGCTATTGCTGATAAAGAAAAGTTAAGTAGTGATGAAAAAGAGCTTTATGAGTTAATCTATCTAAACTCTATCCAAAGCCAAGCTAAGAATGCAATTAATGAAAACACTACATATGACATCGATATAAAAACACTTAGCTTTAAAGCAAAGACTAGCAAATGTATTTACAAAGGCTTTAAAAATGCCATTGTAGTTACAAATGATGATGACGATGAAAAAGATAAAGAAGCACAGGAGATAGCCTTAAATTTAAAACAAGGCGATGAGCTTTATATAATAGGCTTTGAGCTACAAGAAGTTAAAAAACAACCACCACAGCACTACAAAGAGAGTAACTTTATCTCCCTTTTAGAAAAAGAAGGGATTGGGCGACCAAGCACATACGCTACATTTTTACCAAAGCTACTTGAAAGAGATTATGTAAAAATTGAAACCAAAGGTAAAAACAATAACATCATAGCTACAAGCAAGGGTATAAATTTCATACAGACCATAAAAGAGAACAACGACGACTGGATTACACAAAGCGAATTTACAAAGCAAATGGAAAATGTGCTAGATGAAATAAGTAGTGGCAAAGTAGCTTATCTTGATTTTATTCGCCCACTTCACGAGAAAATGGGCTTTAAAAAACTAAGCAATGGCGAAACAAAACCACCAAGCGAGAAACAGCTTGAATGGGCAAAAAGCATAGCAAAAGCTTTAAGCATAGCATTACCAAGTGGCATTGAAGCAGACTGGAAAATTTGTAGCAACTTTATAGAGAAAAATAAAGACAAAGTGGTAACACCACCAACGGACAAGCAGTTATCTTTTGCCAAGAAATTAGCAAAAGATAACAATACAGAATTACCAAAAAATATTGAAAAAGATAGTGGTATCTGCTCTAAATTTATAACAAAGTATACAAAAGGCAAATAAAATGCTTGACTATAGAACGAGGCAAAAAAATTATCAGAGTTGATTAAAAGAAAAGATAAGTATGCTAAAACATCAGATATAAATGATTACAAAACAGCTATTTTGGCTGCAAAAAGCATACTTCACTCATCAAAAAAGTATAATCAAGATTTTATGCCATTACTCTTGGAAAAACTAAAGAAATCTAATAAGAAAAGTGAGGCATATAGACAAGCTATTTATGACAGCTTAGGAGAATTAGCAGATAATAAAGTAAGCCTACCAAGTAAGAAAAGACTAGAGTTGGCGGTGAATTTAGCTTAAAATTTAAACATATCTCTACCAATTGATATCGTAGAAAACTGGAAAATTTGTGCTGATTTTATTAACGAAATGATAAATAAAAATTAACAAAGGAGATAAAATGCATACTTACGTATCCGTGATCGGAAATTTAACAAGGAATATCGAACTTAGATATACGTCATCAGGTATGACTATTGGCAACACAGCAATAGCTTCAACGCATAAATACAGCATAAATGGCGAGAAAAGAGAGGAAACTTGCTTTATAGATATTGCCTTTATGGGTAAAACAGCCGAAATTGCAAATCAATATTTGCAAAAAGGCTCAAAAATTTTTATAGACGGCAGATTAAAATTTGACCAATGGACAGATAATAACGGGCAAAGCAGAAGTAAGCACAGCATAGTTGTCGAAAAGATGGTAATGCTTGATAGTAAAAAGCAAGAGAGCAACGAAAAAGAGCCACAGCAAGAGCAAGAGCCACCACAACTTATTAACGAACAACTAGACAAACAACATATAGAAACTAACGAACAAAATAATATATTTGACAGCAATCAAAATGAGCAAGTAAATGAGAGCAACTAAGCTTATAAATAGTATGTTTAAAACACCAAAAACGACATTTGTTTCATTGTTATTTATTATACATATTGTAGGTTTATCAATTGCTGGCATATGCTATTTTTTAAATCTGCCAAACATTATAGATGAATTTATAAAAGCTGATTTATTTAAGTATTTTATATCATTTTTAGTATATGCCATTTTTATAGTGTTTTTATATACTATGATTCAAATGCACTTCTTTATAAAGAAGTAACAAAAAGGGAGTTAATATGGAAATTTTTGTAAATGGCAAGTTGGTTATGGAACTAAAGGATAACGAAAATGTGAGTATTGAGACTAGAAGCAGTAAAAATTCTATTGCTATTGGCAATAATAATATTTGTATAAATGGTTTTAATAATACTGTGAATTCGCTTAGTAGTGATATTAAAATAGAAATCAATGGTAATGTTGGCGATTTTAACTCAAACAATGGCAACATAAGAGTAAATGGCAATTGTAATGGAAATGTGGTTACTAAAAATGGAAATGTAGTTGTTAAAAATGGCAATATAAAAGGCAATGTAGAAACAATAAATGGCAATATAGAGGCTAATGAGATTGACGGAGATTGCTTTACCAAAACTGGAAATATCATAAAAAGCTAAAGGCTAAAATTAACGCATAAGCCATTTTTAACAAAAATTTACATAAAATCCACACTTGGAGAGCTAACCTTTCTTGCTCTCATCTTTTTTTGTTAATGGAGCGTGTTTTTTCGTAACTCGCACGCTCCTAAAATCTACCTATGCATTAAAAACACGAAGCTATCACAAATAATAATTTTTTATTTTATAAAAATATTGTTTTTATATTTTAGTATTATATATGTTTTTATGTTATAAATATCTGTTTTAATTGTATTTTAAGTATATATTTAATAAAATATCATTACAAATTAAACCTTTAAAGGAGTTATATATGAAAAAAAGAATTTTAGGCTCTTTGTTGTTGGCTACACTTGTTTTTATCGGTTGTGGCGATGAAAGCTCAAAATTTGGAAATTCCAAAAATGATTTTATAGCACTTGACTATGAAGTCCCAGCAGAAGCAATGGCAAAAATTAAACAAAAACACCCTAACTATGGTATTTATAGTTATAAATCTATTGAGAGTTTAAATTTTAAGGACGGAGCTAAGTCTTTTGCTATGCAAAAAGTTATGGACAACGTAAAACGTGAGAAAAACTTTGTTGTGTTTGTGGCAAAAAATAAAAACGATTTTATTGTATATAATATCGACTGCTTATATAGTGAAAATTGTAGCATTAACCCAATTAATCTAACTGGTGCTTTTAAGGACTAAATAAATACATATAAAAAACAAAAAAAGATAAATAAAATGAAAAGAAAGGAATAAAATGATTATATCTATATGCAACGAAAAAGGCGGTAGTGGTAAATCAACATTAGCTACAAATTTAGCTGTATGTATGTCTAAAACTAAACAAATTCTAGTTATTGACACTGACCGCCAAAAATCAATTAATACTTTCTTACAAATAAGAGCCGATGAGGGACACTCAAAAATCTTTGACTATGTTTATAGACGCGGAGATGAGCTAAGAGAATTTGTAGAAAATTTCAATGGCAACGATATTTGCATTATTGATACTGGTGGCAAAGATAGCGATGATATGCGTATAGCCATTGCTTATAGCGATATTGCCATTATTCCAGTCGTCCGTAGTCAATTTGATGTATCAGTGCTTGACGATATGGTTAAAATCATAAAAATGGCAAAAGTTGCCAATAAAAAACTAAAAGCTGTGATTGTTATAAACAAGGCTTCTACCAACCCTTTTTTATCCAAAAAAATAGATAATTTAAAGGAATATATTGCCGATTTAATAATGGATTGCAATTATATTAGCATTGCAGATACTGCAATATTTGATAGAGAAAGATATAAACTAGCCGTAGAAATGGGATTAGGAGTAGTTGAATTTGACGACAATGACAAATCAAAGCAAGAAATAGAAAATTTATGTAATGAAATACTAAATATAAAAGGATAAAAAAATGGCATTAAAAAAAGCTAAAAATAACGACGTAATTGATGATTTTATAGCTGGTGCTGATACTAAGAGTGAAAGCATTTTAAACGAACCAAAGCGTAAGCATAATCGCCAAAAATACCTTGATAGTGCGATTGGCACTCAAATAACAAATGAATTAATAGTAACATTTAAAAAACGCGTAAAAGGGGTTTATAGCTTAAATTCCTTTTTAAAGCTTTGTTTGCTTGGAGAACTTGATTATTTTAGCAATGCAGACATTGTTTATATTTACAATAAATCACGCCAACAAAATATTACAATGGGCGAGTTTGTTGGATTGAAACTTGGTATTATTGACAATGTTACACCAAATTTACTGCCACAAAATCGTGTGATAAATAAGGTCGTTTATGTTTCAAGCGATGAAAAAGCAATCATAGAAAAGTTAGCACGAGATTTGCACCTTAGTGTATATAAGTATAGTGAAATTAAATTTATTGCTTATGATGAGCTAGATAAGGTATTAAGTACAGACGATATTTTACGTTTAAATAAAGAGGCTAATGAATTTGGTCTTGACCTAAAAGGATATATCTCTATTAAAATTAAGGGCTAGTTTTTAGCTCTTTTTTAAAATTTTAAGCATTATTTTAGTTTTAAAAAAGTCTATACGAAATCGATTTTATCGATATTTTATACAAATTTACTTCCGCAAAATCTCTACTATATCTAGGCGATTAAGTCAATGTTTTAATCGCAGTCGCATAGCCAAAGTCTATGCTCTAACGCTTCGCTTCAAGCGGGGACACCCCGCAACGCCCCAA
>NZ_JAGSSY010000008.1 GCF_018145655.1 Campylobacter anatolicus | reverse complement strand
TATCAAGAGCAAAGGACAACACTACAAGCGGTTTTAACATTGTAAGCGTGATTATGACGGCTTTTTTCGCTCACGCTTTCTTTTGTATATTTTTTATAGCAGTTATTCAAATTTTAGATATTACTTATATAGAGGAGGCAAATTTTTTTAGTGGTAAGATTTTTAAAATCTTTTGGGCGGATGGCGAAGCACAAGTTTTTGCCCTAGCAGGTGCGAGTAAAACTATGGACGCTTTGGGTGCTTACGCTAGTTTGCACTTAGCACAAACAGTTACAAAGCTTTTATTGGTATGTATCCCTATTTTGGTTTTGGTTGGAAGTATGGCTTACGGTGTTTATCAAGGCACGAAAGATACTTACAAGCAAGACTATTTAGGGGTAATTACTTTTATGATTGTAAGCATTATTATATCGTCTATCATCTATATAGCGTGGGCGTATATAGCAAGTGAGGCGTTGTTTTTGCCTGACGGAAAAAATCTTTTTAATATGATTTCTGAATTTTGGCAAAAACAACTTTTAAACTAGAAAACAAATTTTTTAAAAGGAGATAAAAATGGTATGTCCATTATGTAAAGAGGGAACTATTAAAGTTCGTGAGAATACTCAGGTTTATTGCACTAATTACGAAACTCGTAAGGACGGCAAGGATTGGATTAATGTCGGTAGTTGTAATTTTCATATACCTTTTAATCAAAAGGCTTTTGGCAAAAAACTAAGTGAAGCAGATATGAAAAAACTACTTAATGGCGAGAAGCTTAAAAACGCTCAGGGCGATATTTTAGAGCTAGACCTATCAAATCCAAACGGTGATTTTTTTACAAAAATCACATTTGCCCCACGCCCTGAGGACAGGGATTTTTAAGGAGAAAAACAGATGAAAAAACTATCTATTCTTGCACTACTTTTAGTGGCAAATTTTGCCTTTGGTGCAGGGGAATTTGACAATGTAAATAACGTTGTAAGTAACCTAGACCAGACAGCAAGTGCTACCGCAGGTTTAGGATTAAAAACAATTATGGCGTGGTTGCCGATAGGCTTATTTTTAACAGGTGTTATCTTAGGCTATACATATTCTAAGAAAAAAGCCGACCAAGAGCAAGACAGCAACAAGGTTATATATACTTGCATTATTGCCGCCGTTTTAGGTGCGATAGTAGGCGTTTTAATAGACGCTTTAATAGGTGCTTTCTTAATGCAAGATAGTGCAAAAGGCTTACAGGTGCTAAAAGATTATTGGACTAATGCTTTGGGCGTTTAAGCAAAATTTTAAGTGGTGTAAAAGCCACTTAAATTCTTTTTTATAGGGTGGAAAATGAAAAAAATAGTTGTATTTTTTATGACAGTTAATGTAGCTTTTGGTGCGTGTGTAAAAGTTGATTGCACTGCTACAATACAAACAGCGAAACAACAGGCGATTACAAAAGTGCAACAGTCTTACGCTAAAAATCAACAAGCACAGGCAAGACTAGAAGAGGCTTATAACCGTTATAATGAGGCACTAGATAAGCAAAATGAACTTTTATACAAAATACAAACTATAAAAAAAGAAACCTTGCTAGAAGAGAAAGAGATTAACGCTTTTTTGAAAAAGCATAACTTGCTTAGAAGCAAAAACATAGATATAAAAAATAATGAGGATTTTTAAGTGGGAATGCCGATTTTTCTTACAATAGTTTTAGTTTCTTTTGTTATTTTTTACAGTTTGTTATTGCCAAACAGTAGAAAAGATGAAAAAGAGATTTTTTTTATGGTCGGAACGCTTAGTATTTTAGTAATATGGGGCGTGTGGGTTTTATCTTATGTGGGCGAGAGTAAAAAGCCTTACGAAACTTTGCCTTTCTATTTTTACGCAGTTTTTATAGTTGCGTTTGTATTTGCTTACAAATACTTAAAAAGCTTTATTAAAAAAACTAGCATAGATATTGTAGCAAAACAGCAGACCTATTGGGGGCTAAGCACAAAGGACATAGAGAATTTTTATAATTACAGACGTATTTTAAAAGATGATAGGGTAGAAACAAAAATTAATGCTCTTAGTAAGAAATTTTACAGAAATTACGACAACACGCATAAATATTTAACGGCCAATCTATTTTTTGAGTTAAAAGAGTTGAAATTGCTTGAAATAGGTAAAATTGATGAAATAAACGCCGTTTATCTATATAAAGTTATCTTTGACAAGATAAAAGAGCTAAACAAGCAGTCGGAGCTAAACCCTGATTATCAAAAAATACTAGAAGAAAACGGCAATATCGCAGAGTATTTTTTGATTGATAGTTGGCTTAGATTTACAAAACTTTACAATATAGGCTTAGCAAATTTAGAGATTTTAGCAACAAATTTTACACAAGAGCAGTTGGTCGGTGCGATAGATAACGCAGATTTAAACAGTGTAAAAAGACACGGTGCAAGTCTATATTTTAAATATGCGTTGTTTAAGGACTTAATCCCTGATGATATTTTAAACGAGAACGACAACACGCAGAAAAGAAAAAATAGCAGTAACAACAGCAGAGAGGACAGGGATTTTTAAATGGCACAACAAATTGAGTATTTAGAAGAGCGATATTTTTTACCTGATAGAGAAACCTTAAAGAGCATTTTTAAAAAAGATGAACTTTTTAGATATTTTGTATATGCAATCTGTGGTATTGGCTTGATTTGTAGCATAGTTTGTTTAGTTGGCAAAGGCGGACAAGCAACAGATTTTATAGCTAGAAGTTTTTTAGCGTTGTCGGCTTTGTTTTGTTTTGGACTTTACGTTAGCCGTGATAAGCAAAGCAAGAAAAAAGAAAATGAGAATATCACGCCTAACGAGCCGACCGCAAAACCTTATATGTTAAATATAGGCTTTGAGGCTAAAAAGCTTTTTGGTAGTGCGGTAAAGACAGTAAAAGCCCCTAATAACTTAATTAGACCGCTTTTGCTAGATACAGAGCAGTTTAAACGGCATATGCTAATAATGGCAACTATCGGAGCAGGAAAATCAGTTTTTATGAAAGGTATGATAGAACAACAGCTACTTTTGGGCGGTGGCGGTTTGTGTGTAGATGGTAAGGGAACGGCGGAGTTTGCAAAAGAAATTTACGGACTTTGCGTTGCACTTGGCAGAGAGGACGACTTTATACACATAAATTTCTTAGATATGGATAACACGCATACTGTAAATCCGCTTTTAAGTGGTAGTGCAGAGGCACTTTATGAAATTTTAATAGCTTTACTTGCAGGAGAAGAAAACGAGTGGAAAGCTAAACAAAAAGAGTTTATGAAAAATATTTTAAAGCTTTTGGTGTGGCGTAGAGATAACGAAAATTTAGCGTTAGATTTTGCGGTTTTAAGCGAATATATGACGTTGCAAAAAATCGTTAAGGATGCATTAAAGTATAGAGATTTTGCATACAGTAGCACGGCTATACAAGATTATATAATGTTTGCAAGTTCATCAATAGGCATAGATTATCAGGATTTTCTTATAAAAAAAGACAAGATGTTTGAAGATAAATGTATGGAGCAGAGCGGTAACACAGATTTACAGGGCGTTTATGACGCTAGTATGTCGGCTCAGGCGTGGCGTGGCATTATAACTAACCTTAAAAGCGATTATGGCAAGGTTTTTAACACGCAAACGCCTACAATTTCAATGTGGGAAGCAGTGCAAAGAAACAAATTTATTTTTGTAACTTTGCCGACAATGGCGAGTGATACAACTCCAAAAGATTTAGGACGGCTTATTTTAGGCTTGATTAAGGGCGTTGCAGCCGAAAAGGCAGAAAAAGCCGTAGAGCCTAAAATACCGTTTGTTTGTTGGTTTGATGAGGCAGGAAGCTATATTATTGAGGGCTTTGGTAGGCTTATGAGTAAATCACGAAGTTTGGGTATTTCAGTTATACCGATTTTTCAATCTGTATCACAGATTAACGCAGTTGGTAAGCTTGTAGGAAGCGAAAGCACCGAATTAACAGAGATAAAAGACGTTACAGGAACACACATTTTAATGAAAAATATCAATCCTGAGGCTACTGAGTTTTATTCTAAATTGGTTGAAGAGAAGAAATTCATTGATATGGAGTATAGCGACCGCAGAACAGGCATAAAAGGTAGCATAGGAGCAGAAGACCGCTACAAAGTAGAAAAAGAACAAGCAATTAAGCACAAAGAGGTTATAGCGATGAATAACGGCGAGATGATAGTATTTAATGACGGTAAAGTGTATAGAGCCAGTAGCGTAACCGAAAATTCACTCAAATTTGGCAAAAAAATCACTTATGAGGCAAAAGAGATGTCAAAACCGATACCGATAACCGAACATATACCTAAAAAAGAATTTTTGGCTCAGATGTATAGACTTTATAGCCGATTAGATGAAAAAAGGTAGCATAATGAGAAAATTTATTTTATCGCTTTTAATGGTTGCTAGTAGTGCTTTTGGTTATTGCCCTACTGGGTGTGTAGATAACGGTATAGGTGTAAGTTTGGGCGAACAATCAATCGCAAATTTTACAGCACTTGACGCAGAAACCGCAACTGTGATAGGCGAGATTATCGCTAAAATTCATCAGGCACACCAAATTTTAGAAGTACAGTCAAAAGAAATTCTAATACAAAATCAAAAATTACTACAATTACAGGCGGAAGTAAAGCAAGAAATTCTTTTTAATGAGAAAATCATAAATAAGCTACAAAGCAACATTAACACGCAAGAAAGCGAGTTAAAAAAATGAAAAAGTTAGCTTTTTTGCTTATTTTTATAGCAAATTTACTTTTTGCTAATTCTCCATCAGCGTTGGCAAATTTAACCGTAGAGCATAAGGCGGTAAATCCGACACACGCCATACAGTTACAAACGATAATTAACAAAAAGGAGCTAGAAAAATTTATATTGCTTAGTAAATCAAATTTTTTATTTGAGCTAAACAAATATAAAACTTTGCTTTACAATCACGCAGTTATCATATATCAAAAAGGGTTTTACAATGCAGGGAAATCTAAATAATCAAAAATGGGATAGCATTTTAGATACACTCTACAAAGAGCAGTATAGACTAAAACTTGGCATTTTATATATGCTTTGTAGTGGTTTTGGTGTGTTTATGATATGTTTTAGCTACTTTTTACTTAGCATATATAGCTTAGATTTAGATAGGGTTTTAACAATATACTTAGCAGGTATGGCAGTTTATTATAAATTCTTTTTTAGAGCTACAAAGGACGGCTATTTTTACAGGGTATTTTTACTAAAAATAATATCGGATTTTAGAAGAAAGACCGATGAAGCATTAAGGCAGAATTTAAAAGAAAATTCAGCCAAAAAACTAACAAGCAATAAGGAGATTTAAGATGAAAAAAATAATTTTAACAAGTGCGATAATCACAAGTTTTACACTTGCAAATCCGCTAGATAGTGTTACCGAAGTTGGAAAAGAAATCGGAGGCTTTATCGGAAAGACAGGGAGAATAATAAATAGTGGTTTTGACCTACTAGGTAGCCTTTTTGACAAAATAGACGAGCTAAGTTATGGCACATTGTCAAAATGTTACCCTATATCAACGCCAAAGGTTGATTTATGCGATAGGTTGCCTGATTTGGAGGCAAGAATACCTAATGTTTGCTCTTTATACCCTTACAGCACAGGAAACTACTCAAAAGTTTATAGCTCAAATGAGTATCTAAAAAAATACTGCTCTACACGAGATAAACAAAAGGGCAAAGAGAGCGGAACGATTGATACAGTGCAAACTAGCTCACAAGAAATTAGCAGTAGTAAGACAGGTGGCGGTAAATACAGCGGTGGCTCAACGCCTAAACAGCATTACGGTAGTGGCGGTAATGGTAGCTTTGGTAATGTAATATCTGAAAAAAGTGCTAGCAACACAGCCTTTATAAGTGAGAAATGGGATAATTTAAAGGCAATAGATGACTATTCAAAAGCAAGTGGCAAAGCAGTAAAAGATATTACGCCTGATGATATAGTGGCTACTTTACCTGCAACACAGGACGACTATTTCAAAGAGCGTGATAACTTGGTAGCACCATTAACGGCGGATTTAATAGAGTATTCGCCTTATAACGTGGCAATTATGCTAGAACAGGAGCTTAAATCTTTACAGGGAACGAGTGCGAAAAACAAAGCGGATAATATAATTAACACGGCACTAAGAAAACTTGAAGAGGGAGATATACAGCGTAAAGGCTTTGCATTAAATTTGTATAGAAATAAAGACGACCTTATTTATACAAGTCAAGAATTTGTAAAGCTTTTTAGAGATGATAAAAAGATTGAAACCGTTGCAAAAATTAAAGAGCAACAGCTAAGAGAGGTTAAAATTTTAGCAGATATTGACGAAGAGGCACAAACAAGAAAAAATTTACTCTTATTGACCGAACAAAAGGCGTTAATAATGAACGAGAAATTTAATCGTGATTTGATAAGACAAGAAATTAACAGCTTGATTAACTGAAAGGCTTAAAAATGGAAAATAGATTAATAAAATTAGAAGAAGACAACGAAGATATAGTTAGTGCTATCAAAGAGCTATCAAAAATGGTAGCCTCTTTGAAAAAAGATATAAATTTCGTAGCAGGTATCTTTAAAGCACAACAAAAGAAAAATGAAGACGAGATAGGCAATATACACGACGATTTAAACAAACTAGAAGAAGAGAGCAGACGTTTTGCTATGCAAATTGAAAAAAATTCATCAGTTGGCGAAGATATTTCAGCTAGTTATATTGAAAGACTAATAAGTGATGACGCATTAGAACGTAGTAACAAAGTTATTGAGGAAGTAGAAAAAATAATGCAAAAGTATATTAGTCAGATAAATTATAAAAAAGCGAGGTAAAGAAAATGAGTAAATTTGCAAAAGAGTTTAACGATAGAAGCGAACAAAGAAAGGCACAAAGAGAGCAACGACGAGGCAGTATCTCTTTATCATCGCAAGATATTCTTAGCACAAAAGTAGAAGTTTTACTGCTTTTAAAGCTATTAGAAGACTTAATACCAAAAGACGTAAAAAAGATTTTTAAAAAGCGAGATAGAGAAGAGCTTATAGACGTTGAATTGATAAAAGATGACTTTAAGTATATAGGAACTAATAAGGCTGAAAATCTTTTAGTTGATAAAAACATAAGGGATAGTATAGAGTATAAGCAAACCGCACAAATAGGATACGACTATGTCGGTAAAGCTTTTGAGATTGTAGAGAAATACGAAAAAGGGGGAAAACTCAATGAAGTTTTTGAGGATAAAGAATTTCAAGATATTGTCAAAAAGCTATACCCTAACGAATTTGAAGAAAAAATGAACGAGTGGAAAGATAAGCTCAACGAAAAACAGGGCAATAAATCAGAAAACACGGTTGTTAATATTAATACAGTCAACAGCTCAGTTGTAAGACAAGTTAATCATCAAAACAGCGGTAGCAGTAGCGGCGGCGTTGTAAAACAAAGGTAGGGAAATGATAAGGCTATTTTTACTTTTTTTTGCTTTAACGCAAATTTTAACAGCCGACGTGGCTAGTCAATATAAAGAGGCTGAGGCAAATTTATTTACTGCCGATGATAGTAAAATCAAGGGGCAATGTTTGCCGACTTGTCGTAAGGTTAATACAGGTTGGGTGGCATTAGTTACGGATTTTGACCCTAAAACAGGTGTAACATATTGTAGCGTTTTTAATGAAAACGACTTAGATAATCCGCTAGGAGTAGGAGCAAATACGGTTAATGAAACTTGTATAGCACAAACAAATCAAGAAGTGCCTATTAATAACTTATGGAGCAAGAATTCAAAATTTGATGTTTCAAATTATACCTATAAGCCTAATGTTAAGACGATGACAGGCTTTTTAAGCGGTATTGTAACGCTTGACCCTGAGTTGGTTAATTATCAAAGCACTAAAAACACAGGTATGATACAGCTAAAAGACAATACGGCTATTTATGGAACAAATATAGTAGAATTCTCATCAAATCCTGAATTATCATCAACAGCGGACGTATTTAATAAGGCCAACTTAGCATATTTTTCAAATTTATACTCAGGTATGGCAGAAGTCTATACAGCTTTGCAGTATATGCTTTTAGTAGTAGTCGGCGGTTGGTTTTTTGCGGTGCTTGGCACAAGAGAATTTAATAACCGTGTAGAAAAAGAGCATAATCAAACAAAGGTTTTAAATACTCTTTTGATACCGATTTTGACCTTTGCAGTTTTCTTTATACCGATACCTGAGGATAGCGGTATGAATGGAACGATAGTCCAAAAAACTATACGTAGTGGTGCAAATTGGAGTAACTATTATGCTGATATTATAGGCTCAAAAGGCTCAGAAGTCTATATGGATAAGCTAAAAAGTAGCGTGGGAGCTTCAAATATAGAAACGGAAAAGCATTTTAGAGAAGAAGAGTTAAATATACCGCAGATTATTAATGCGTTAGAGGCAGGATTAAACGAGTGTAAAGTAAGATACCCTACTGTTACAAGTTTTATGTATGCAGAGGCTAGAAGTGCAGAAACTTACAAATTTAATAATCCCTCTTTGTCTGAGAAATATAAATTCATTGGTTGTCAAAATATAGAACACGCACTAGGTAGCTATTATGCACTACAAAGACAAAACAATATAGCCCTTAATGGCTTACAAAATAATATAAAAAACAATGAATTAAACACGCTTTTAACACAGATTGATAAGGGCGTCGAGCGTAGGCAAAATGAACTAGGTTGGATTAACTCAACAATGATACCTGCTTTATCAATTTTGGTAAATCACATACCTTTAATCACAGACGCAGACACGGCTAAAAAGCTACAAGAAGAAAACGCAAGATTGGCGGAAAAAGCTTCAAAAGATTTAGCAGAAAGAAACGAAAAAGAGAGAACAGGGACAGGAAAATGGCTATCGTTTGAACCTCAGTTTTTGGGTAATTTAGCATATTTTATTTTGCCTGGTGCAGGAGAGGTTTATAATGCTCTTTATGGTTTTTATAAAGATACCATTGGAGAGAGCATAAATAATACAGTTGGTAAAGACAATTTTCTTTCAGGAATACCACTTATAGGCAAGGCATTTAAAGCAGGTGGGGCATTAATTACAGCAGGAGCAAACGCGACAGGCTCGGCTTTGTCAATGGTTGCAGTAGTTTATTTGTTTGATAAAGCTTTATCATTTATACCGCTAACGGTAGCAGTGGTAGCCTCAGCACTTGCTTTTATCGGCTACATTATGGAGCTTACTAAATTTTTCTATATATCGCCGTTTGTAACAGCATTTTCACTTACGATAGGCAAACAGGCTAAAATAGTTGAGTTTTTAACAACAGGCATAGCAATTTTCTTAAAGCCTATTTTAATTGTCCTCTTTATCTATCTAGCACTATTTTTATACACGCTTTTCACAGATATTTTTATAGTGTATGCAATAGAGCAAATGGCAATGATGAGAGAGGCAACAAGTCAGTTGCCATTAAATTTGGTTTATGCGGTATTTAACGTATTATTTAGCATAATAGGAACTATCGGTGCAACTTACATTATGTGGAAGACTATTTTAACAGCCCCTACTTGGGTTTTAAAATTGGTTGGATTAAATAATAGCGGTATTAGCAATGTTACAGAGCAGTTTAGTAATAGGCTTGAAAGGTATAGTTTTCAGTTGTAATATGGTATAATATAACTACATTTCATATATACAAGGTTAATACAATGACTACTATAAATATAAGAGTAAGTGAAACTGATAAAAAGGCGGTAGAAAACATTTTCGCAGAGTTGGGTTTAAATCTAACTTCTGCAACAAATGCTTTTTATAAACAAGTTATTAGAAACGGTGGAATACCTTTTGAATTGAGGACAGACCCTTTTTACTCAGAAAAGAATTTGAAACGACTTAGAAAGTCAATGGCACAAATGGAAAGAAACGGCGGAACGATACACGAGGTTATATAGTGATAAAATCTTGGAGTGATGAAGCTTGGGAAGAATTTGAGTATTGGCAAAGGGAAGATAAAAAAATCTAAAAAAGATTTTGGAATTAATAAAAGATATTGATAGAAGCGGCTATCAAGGTATAGGAAATCCTGAGCCTTTAAAAGGTGAGCTAAGCCCTTATTGGAGCAGAAGAATAGATAAAAAAATAGAATTGTTTATCGCATAAAAGACAGAGCTATTGAAATAATACAGTGTGGCTCTCATTATAGAGATAAATAAAATTGTATAATACTTGATAAATAATGATAAAAAGTTGTATTATACTTTATAATAAAAGTTAGAAAGGATTTTACAATGAAAGATGAAAAAGTAGTTGTTAGACTAGACGGACAAGAGAGAATTTTAAAATTCTTTGGCGGCTTATTTTTTGCTTTTATAGCTTTGTGTGGTGGCGGTTTGGCTTCAATTATGATAGATGATAAATGGTATTGGTCGGCAGGTTTTTTAATCTTAGCATTTGTTTTACCTTGCGTTCTTTTTTCACTTGATAAATTCAATGCTTGTTTTAAAGGTGGCGAAACTTACTATAAAAGCTATTTAGATGAAATGTCTAAAAGGCAAAACTAAGGATATAAAATGCCTACAAAAGATGAATTGGCAAAACTAATTATCAGTAAGTGTTTTTGGGGCAATACTAGCTATACGCCTGAATATATACTAAAAAACATAAACGATAAGCACTTGGCAAAGCAAATTTTTAGTGCAGTTTTGCAAAGCTCAGATTTTATGGCTCGCGATTTGTCTATTATAAAAAAAGAGTATATTGTTGAGTTTTTAAACGAGCTAAGAGATAAAGACCTTAGCCACAAACAGCCCTTTTTAAGGCTAAGGCTTGACGCACTTATAAATACATATATTGACCCAACTTATCAGTTAAGGGATAGAAAATGGCACATCTAAAAGATAGATACGACAATCTATACAAGGCACAAGATAAGGTTTTAAACCTACTTGCTAAAAGCGAGTGCTTGCTATATCTAACAGGGGGGACAGCACTACAAAGATTTCATTTAGATAATTACCGCTACTCCGATGATATTGACTTATTTACGGTAGAGAGCGGAGTTAGTGCAAAGAACGAACTTGTAAATTTTATTAATTTTCTAAGAGATAGTGATTTAGACTTTAAAATAGACATAGACCATCCAAATTTTAAAAGACTATACGACAACGAAACAGGCTTGAAAATTGACTTAGTTTATGATAGCTTACCTATAATAGGCAAATTAGAAAGCAAAAATGGCTTTTTGTTAGACAATATGCAAGACATTTTTATCAATAAACTTGATGCAAGTTTTTCAAGAGAACAGGCAAGAGATTTGTTTGACATATATTGTATAATCAAAAACTCAAATTTTGACCTTTTTGACAGTATTGAGAAATTAAAAATAAAGAGTGCAAATCTGCCTGAAGCCATATGTGCGAGAATTAAAAGTTTTGTATTAACTAAAAATGGAGAAAATGATTTAAACATAAGCAACAAAGATATTTTTGAAGATTTTAAAAACAACTATAAAAAAGTTTTTAATGATTTTTTTAATATAGAAAAGAAACTAAATATCAACGATATGCTATTTGAGGCAAAAAATGCTGAGTATGACAATATGGATAGTCTAAAAGCAGAGGACAGCAAGACACAAGAAAAACAAAGCAAGGTTAGAAAGCAGAAATAAAGATGAAAAAACAACTATTAGTCTTATCGGTAGTGGCAAATTTTGCCTTTGGTGCAGTTTGGAGCAGTAGCGTTATCGACGGTATAAATCAAGCTTTTGCAGAATATAATCAGGTTGTAACTTCTGAAAACAAAACAGTTATAAGCAACTATAATAAAATGAGTAATACGGTTATTGATAAAATCGTTAAAAATGACGAGCTAAAAAGAGAGCTTTTAACAAATCATAGAGAGCTATTAAAAGAGGAAACATTAGAGAGTAGCAGTGTCAATAATGAGCTTAACAGGCTTAAAAAATTAGTCAATAATGAGGCAACGCAGGGCGGAGAAAAGAAATGAAAAAAACTCTTTTAATCTTAGCAGTTACAGCAGTTACAGCGTTTGCGTGTCTGTGTGCGGTAGATATAAACACAGGATTTCAAAAATCTAGCACTCATATATCATCTATCATAGATAAAGCAACAAGCGAGATAGAAAGCAATTTAATACCTAACATAAACAAAAACACAAATGATATTTTGGAGCAAAATAGGGAGCTTGAAAAGCTACTTTTGGCTTATCAGACAGAGCTTTTGCAAAAAAAAGAGATACTTTTTTTACTTGACAAACACAACAAACTACTAAAATAAAAATCCACTAAAAAAACTTTACTTTCATAAAATAATTTGCCTTATGCGATTAAGGCAAATTGTAAATATTTGTATAATAAAATAAAATTATAATATATTTTTGTATAATACTATACAATTTTTTTAATTATTTTTGATATAATTATACAAAATATTTTTTAAGGAGCTACACAATGGCAAGACAACCTAATTTTACACAGGATAATCAGGTTTCGGAATTCGCAGAGTGGGCGGACGAGTATATAGCTGAAAATGAGGTAAATTTAGAGCAAAATTTATCTTATAACAACGAGAGTATCAAGGTTAGAGATATGTTCGAGCATATAGCAAATAATACAGACGTTGAAGCTAAAAGGCAGTTTGTAAGCAAATTTGAAAACAGCTCACGAAACAACACCTTTAAAGGCGATATATACGAAAATTCTAAGCCCTATTATGGCGATATAAAACGTAACTACAATCAAAGAGGCGGTTTTAAATACAAATTACCTGAGCCTGACCCTAAATTTAATGATTGGTTTGACCTTTTTGCAGAACAAAATCAGCTTGGCAGAAATGATATATTTAGCGTAAAAGGTTTTAAGGAAAAGGAATTTAGACAGATTACTTTCGGACAAATTGAATTTTACGTGAAAAATAGAGCTAAGCCTGAAACAAGAGAAAAATTTAAGGCTAGTGTAGAAGAAGGTATCGCACAAGGTAAGCTAATCTCATATTTATCAAACGCAAGTAGTGGTTTTAAGATTAAAGAGCGTGAAGAGATAAAAGAGAGAGCTAAGCAAGAGTGGGTAGACAGTAAAAAAAATGAGTGGAAAAATATCAGAGATGAAGCAAATAATATAGCTAAGAGCTTTGACGAGATAGAAGCACAGCTTAAAAATTCTGCGACAGCAGAAAAAGCACTTGCAACGTATTATAGCTATATAAAGCAGTTTGGGTATTTATACAACTATTCAGCAAGAAACGTTTTACTTATTAAAGGGCAATTAGAAAACAGGGGTATTAGCAGCGGACACGTCGTTAAATCTGAAAAAGATTGGGCGGAGCTTGGTATTGATGTAAAAGGCTTGGCGTTAAATGTGATTATACCGACTGAAAAAACAGTTTATGAAAAAGAAAAAATCACTGACGAAAACGGCGAAGAAATTTATATTTTTAAACTTGATGAAAACGGCAAAAAAATACCTTTACTTGATGAAAACGGCAAACCTAAGACTGAAACAGGATTTAGCCTTAGCGGTAAGGTTTATGACGTAGCACAGACCGACGCATACCAAAAAGGTTATAAAAAAATGGCTGACTTTATGGAAATTGAGGGTATGAAAATAAATCAAGATTTTTTCAACTCAGTAAAAGACTTGATTAGTAATACTTACGATATAGATATTTTTGCAAGACCGCTAGAAAAAACTCACAGCGGTTATGCGACCATAAACACCACGACTAATAGAAAAGAAATTCATATTGATACATTAAACACCACGACAGAACAACGGTTAGCAATCTTACTACACGAAACAGGACACCAACTACTGCACTTTAAAAAGGGCGAAACAATAAAAGACCCTAGTGTTAAATCAAGACGTGAGGCTGAGGCTGAAAGTTTTGCTTATGTTTTGGGTAAGCAATTTGGAATTAAAATACCGTCGACGGAGTATATTTTGGGTTATATGCAAAATATGCCAGAGGCAAGTTTGCAAGATGTATTTAATAACGTGCATAGAGCAGTAAAGGACATAAATACAAAAATTAACATTAATGAAATGGTGCAAAAAGAGATAGAAAGACAGCTACAAGAAACGGTAAATTCGACTAAAATTGATTTAGCAGAGGTGGTTAATCAGGATACAGAAATTAAGCAAACACCGAAAAAACAATCAATGTTTAGCGATGTTTTAGCAGAAATTGACAACGAAGATTACAGCGAATTTAAGAGCTTAGAAACCGAGTTTAAAAATATTCAAGAACCACAGCACAAACAGGCACGACAGGAAGCAGAAGTTGAAAAGCAACAGCATACAACAAAACAAAGACCTAAACAGTAAAGAGGTGCAAGATGAAAGATAATAATAGACTTGACCTGACAAAAATAAATTTTGACAACTGTATTGAAGCGGTGCAAAATTCAGGGCAAGGTTTTAAAACAAATGAGAGCTTAGCTATTGAGTGCATAAGGGAGTATTTTACGGCTTATGGCAATAGTGAAAAGTCTTTGACCCATTATGTAAATAATGCCTTACAAGTAAATTTTACTGAGGACGATATAACAAACATAGCTTAATTAACAATGGCAAAGTGCGACAGTGATTATTCTTGGCAAGACAAAGAATATAGTTTGCAAGATATAGCACAAGATAGCAAACAATTTAAAGAGCCTGAAACTAATAAATCAGCAGTGCATAAGCAAAAATAAGAAAGGATAGAAAGATGTTAAAGTTAGATGACAATCAAGTTGTAGAGGCGAAAGAAATTTACAATAGATTAGTAAGTGTCTATAAAGAAAAGGCGAGTTATGAAACTCTTAAAAAACAGCGTGAAGATAGATTAAAAGAGGAAATAGCGAGTATTTGCGATGTTAGAGATAAAGAGGGTAACGCTTTAGCAAGTAAGGTTAAAATGCCTCTTTTACTAGCCGTGATTATGGAGAAATACAGGGATAAAGATAATGCAAAAGAGATAGAGTATGAAACAATGCAGAGATACAAAAAAGCTTTAAAAGATATAGACGTAGAAGTAATTAACGGCTTTTTACACTGCGTTGATGAAGTAGCAGAAACAAAATCTAGCATAAAAGAGGTCTTTGCAGATAGCACCTTATTAGATAAAGATACTTGTAAGGCACTTGATGACTTGGCAAAAGAGCAATATAAAACTTTACTAGCTGATGAAATGGAAAAGGCAGGTTACGAGCAAAAGGGCATTAAAGATAATAGCGAGTTTGAAGAGATAAAAGATAGTCTAATTAAAATCTTGGATATAGGGGCGTAAAACGCCCTCTAAAAATCAAATAACGCCTTTTTCTCTTAAAAGCTCTCTAATAAATTCTGAGCCACTACCTATATTGTTATCATTTAAATATTGCTGAAATTTATTGTAGTCATCTAGTCTAAAATTGACACTAAAATTTCTATGCTCTACACGCTTTCTTGGTTGTCTTAAAACTACTTTTGGTTGTGTATCGGCAATAGCTCCACTTTCGCTAACCTCGCTACCGTCTATAATTGCACGAAGTGCTATATCGTTAAGTTCTTTACTCATTTTTTACTCCTTAGTTTTTTGTGCTATAATTATGTTTTCAATCTCATTGAAAAGGTCTGTAAGTTCGCTTATAGCCTTTTCATCTCTTTTAGCTCCATCGTCCTCAAATACAGCTCCGCCCTGAGCCACTGAGAATTTAATCCTTGCTCTATCTCTTACGATACTATCTAAAAATTTAAAACGCTCTTTGCCACGTAAAGGGTTTTTTATGAAATTTAGATTTGTCAAGCTAGGGTGTATTCTATTTATTACGATATATGTTTTTAGATTACGATTGATATTCTTTGAAATTTCATTTAGAATTCTATCAAAGTCAAGTAGTCGCATAATCTCAACAGGGCTATCACTAACAGGCGTTATAATGATGTCTGAAAATGCTAAGGCTATACGGTTAAACGCACTATCAAAACCGCCTGTATCTATGATGATTTTTTTATTTTCATCAACAGTTTTTAAGTAGCTCAAAAATTCGTTAGGCTCTTTAAACTGTAAAATATCTAGCACAGGCTTTAAGCCAACTGCATTACGGATATTGTTAAAATTTGAAATACTATGCTGACCGTCTAAGTCAATCACGGTAATGTCTCCATTGTTTAGCTTGTTATATATAGCATAATTAAACGACAATAGCGTTTTACCAACTCCGCCTTTTGGGTGTGAAAATACAATAATCATTTCTTAATTCCTTTCTTATACTTATCCTTTAAATATAAATATAATTATAGTATATTTATATTTATATATTACTTAAAATATAGTAATATTTTAATATATTTATATTATATTTTTACTAAAAGATTACTAATATTTTAATATATATAGTATAAAGTTACTTTAAATATATTAAGTATATATTAACTTTATACTATATATATAACAGAAATTTATTATATACTTAAAATATATTATATTGTTAGTAAAAATATAATATAAATATATTAAAATATTACTATATTTTAAGTAATATATAAATATAAATATACTATAATTATATTTATATTTAAAGGATAAGTATATCAATAGTATAATTATACTTATATGATATAAGATTGAAAATGTTTAAAAAGTTTTTTCTAGCGTTACAGTTTAAAGGCATATGTGGCTTAAATAAATTTGTAGCTAATTGTGTTGGAGAGCTAAGTTTCGGTCCGTAAACAAGAGTAAATAACGTATATAATCTATACTTTAAGATTAAAATTCTTAATGAGAAAAATTAAGACCAGAATATTCTAAAATAGTTATAAAAAATAGCAATAATTTGTTTGTAAATGTTCTTTTTATTATATTATTAGAATAATTACATTTTAAGAATAAAAATTTAAAAGAAAAATAACTAAAATTTTATGTTAAAAAATGGCTAAAAAATAGTATTTATTTCCTTTTTAGAAGTAAATAAATTTAAAAAAAGTTTGAAAATTATTTTATATTATTAATATTTTATATTAGTTTAAATTATTAAGAAAGTAAATAAATTCTTAAAAAAGAAACTAATTTTTAGAATTTTTTAGTGATTATAGAAATGATAAAAATGTGGTTAGAATAATATATAGGAGTTTTTTTAAAAAATGCTTCTCAGATACGATAAAATCGGTATTTGAGCATTTTTTAATTTTTCACGTGTGAAAAAAAAACAGTCAGACCTGCAACGAAAACAGTCAGACCTGCAACGAAAAATGGTTAAAATTTGTCATTTTTTTAATAGAAAAATTATATTTTTGCGTATTTACGCAAAGAATTGTATCAAATTTTTATTTTTTAAATTATTTTTGCGTATTTACGCAAAGAAACAATTATTTTATGAAAAAGTATGTTATAATAATGAAAATTTTTTCTAAGGAGAAAAAGAAAATGCAAAATGAAATAGAAATTTTGGACGATAATAAACAATCTACAACTATCTATACGCAAGAAATAAACAGCGTTGATTTCAATACAGGCGAGTTGGTAGATAAAAAAGAGATAAAATTTGTAAAAGAAAAAAATAGACACGGTTTTATACAAATATACATTGACAATATAGGTTATTTGTCAAGCAATGCTATTTCAAATATTGAAAGACAAAGCCTTATTTTTATATTATCACAAATTACTTTTTTAAATGTTGTAAAAATAAATGGCTCACTCCGTAAGCTTATAAAGGTTGGAACAAATTTGTCTGATAGCTCTGTATCAAGGGCATTAAGTGGCTTAATAGAAAAAAACATATTATTAAAAATAGATGAAGAACATAGTGATAAATTTGGTATAAAAGCATATATTGGAGATGAATATCTTGTCAATCCTCAATTAGTTGGAAAAGGAAGTTTTAATGAAATGAAGTCTTTAAGACAAACAGTAATAACTGATTTTGATTTTAAGACACTAGAAATGAAACAACAAATTCAAATTGAAACTAAATATGATGGTTTTGATGAAGTAGCAGAAAATTTAGAAAATCACGAAATAAGAGAGATACGACAAGAGCTAAGCGATGACAACAGATGCCAAAATACAGAAATTGTAATAGCTGAAAAAGACAATGCAATTAATGCTGAGATAGTAGAACCTGTAAAAGATATAAAAAATTATAGTAATAAAGAACTTGAACTAAAAATTATTAACGCCCAAAACGAAGCTAAAAGACTTGATATTGAAGTGAAAAAAGCAGAAGCAGAAGCTAAGAAAGCTGAAACAGAAAATTTAAAAATTAGACTTGAATTAGAAAAAGTGCATAAACAAGAGCAAAAAACTTTATTTGACAATGAACCTGAATATTTGCCGAATAAAAACGACCCTGATTTTTTATAAGACTTTGAAAGATATATAAAATTATTGTATAATACGATACAACTAAAAAAAGAAAGGCTTTTTAAAAAATGCAACTCGCAAGGCAAAGATTTTATTGTGATTTTGAAGAAAGAATTAAAAACGGAGAGAGCTTGGCTCTATATGCCCCTGAGTTTTCAGGCAAAACATACTTTGCAAAAACAATATACGATGAACTAAAAACGAAAAGAAAAGTTTTTTTAGATATGAATAATATCTACAACATAGATGATTTATATCTATTTTTCAAGCAGACCTCACAAGACTTTTTTAAAATCTCATTTGACAATTTATTTGAGGTAGATATTGCACGAATAAAACACGTTTTTGAAATTTTTTGCAATAATGTATCAAAAGACAATACTAGCTTTTATCTGTTTATAGATAATTTTGAGAAAATCAATACAATACAGGCTTTTAAAAACAAGGATTTTATCAAGGTTTTTAATGACTGCTTTATACAATGCCAAAATTTAATATTTTGCTTTACGCTAAACAACAGTGACGGCGTGGATTTATTTAAAAATGTAAATAGTGAGCTTTACGGATTTTGTAGTGTAGAGGAGTTACCGCAACAAAGCAAAGAGGAGCTAACCCACTTTGTTGTAAATTTCTTTAATGATAACAAATTAAAAATTGATATGAAAATAGTTTATGCAATTATAGACAAGACAAACGGACTTATTTTTTACATTAAGCGAATATGCGATGAACTAGCACTGATTAGAAAAGATAATTTGACTATTTATGATTTGGATTGTGTGATTGATAAAATTTATAAAAATTACCAAAACTACTTTTTACTAAAACTTAATCCGTTACGTGGCAAAAAATATATCACGAGTGTATTATATGCAATAGCTAACGATATAAGCCCTTATGAAGCACTATTTTTTAAAATCGGAGATAAGAGCCATATTTCTAAGATGATTTCACGACTTGAAAGCGATGATATTATAATCAAAGTCAAAGAGAACAAGAATAAACACATAGTATTTGACCCTTTTTTAAGGCGATATATACTTGAAACTTTTGTAAAGAACTTGGATAACTGATGATACAATCCGCACGTAGTAGCAATAGCCGTAGCCTTTTAAGAGAAGCAAAAAACGCAATTTTGCTTATTGAAGATGAAAAGGTAAAGGTGTGGTTTGAAAAAGCTATATCAAACGTTGTTGCCAAGCGTGAAGACCCTAAATTAACCTTTACAGGTGCAAAAGAATTAAAGACAAATTTACTAGCTTACTTATCTCAGCACGGCGAAGTTAAGACTGCTAATATATGGTGCAGAAAAATAGTTTATAGCGAGATAGAAAACTTTTTAGAGAACTTAGAAGAGTATTTGCAAGGGCTAAATTTAAACGGCGTTGTAGAGCTACACTTGCAAGATAGAGAAATAAATAGCCCTCATATACAATACGTTGGCACAAACGCAGAACACGCACAGGATTTAATAGCACAGTTTTTAGTTGCTAGAAATTATGAAGATAGTTACGAAAGTGCAGTAAATAACAACTACACACCTGCTTATATAACCGAAGAAAAAGGCACATTAAGGGTTGAAAAAACAGATGAAGAGGTAGATAATCAAAGAGAAATTAAAGAACGAACCGAGCGACGTAATGAAATAAGAGAGAGCTTAAAAGAGAGCTTGGACGAAATACGAAATTTCAAATCAGATTTTATAGATGAATTAAAAGCAGAATTTAGAGAGAATTCAAAACAGGCATATCAAACAAGAGAGTTTAAGCGAGTTGAGAGAGCAAAAACGACCGACGAGCTTATGAGTAGTTGGCAAGAAAAATCATCAGTAAGAAAACAAAGGAGATAAAGCAATGATGACTATTGAGATTGAACCTGCTAAGTTAGAGGACTTAAATATATCTAACTTTTCACAAAGACCATATAACGCATTTATGAGTTTTTGGCAAGGCACAGAGAACGAATTTTACGAATATATGAAAAAGCACAACCTAGATTATGCTTTTACATTTGCGAACGTGGCGGAGCTGAACGAAAAAGCGGATTTTTTCTTAAATCAATTATCAGAGGCAGTAAGACGTGATATTGGTAAATTTGATTTTAGAATAAGCACAGCTCTTACAGGCAGAAACATTAAAATGCTTGAAACTGAGGATTATGTAAAGGTAACTTTATATAACGACGAAGTTAATAATAAAGAAATTTACGATACTTTTCTGAGCTTTAACAGTAGAAGCTTTGCGGATTTTAGAACTTATGACGAAGCAAAGAATACTCTAACCTTTATTTACAACCGAAGAGGAATTTTTGATGAAAATGAGCGTATAGCGATTGTTAAGTCTAAAAATTCAGCGACAATGCAGGATAGCTTTAAAAGTGCAAAGGATAATAATTTTGTCCTTAGTGGCTTATGTTATGAACTAGCAAAAGAGAACGGAGTAGATTTCAAATTTGAGTATGTCGGTGCAAATAATGAAGTAAGAGAGATAATCACAACGGCGGACGATATTCTAAACACAGCAGATAAAAAAGAAGAGGTTAAGCAAAAGGCGATAAAAGAGAAAATTATACGGCAAGAGGCGAGAGAAGAGATTGTAAAAGAGAGTGCAGAAAAAAGACAGAGCCTAAGCGAGGACAGCACAAGCCAAGAGATTGTAAAAGAGGGCAATACAGAAATTCGCATTGATATACCAAAGAATTTAGACGCAAAGAATTTAGATAAAGTTATAAACGAGAGTATAGAAAAATATATTAAAAAAGAGCAAGAAAAATTAAGAATTCGCTTAGACAAAGCCGAGCGTGAAGCAAAAGTAGTTTATCGTGATATGCAAGAAAAAATAGCTAATGACGGTATGAGTATCTTTGAAGCTTTAAATTATGCAAAGCAAAAATATAGAGAAGACCACGTTGTGAATATGGCTAGCACATTTTTAACAAAAGATATTTTAGAAGTTATGGTTTTAAAGAACGAAATAGACGATAAAGAAAAAGAGATAACAGCACTAAACGGCAAAATTGAAGCTAAAAACGATGAAATTACTAAGCGTGAAGAAACTATTAGTAGTTTAAAAAGCACAGTGCAGAATAAGAATATAGAAATTTCAAACTTAGGCACTAAACACGAAGAAGAGAAAAAAATTTTAATAGCCGAGAGCAAAAAGAAATTTAATGAGCTTGATAATATCTACAAAAACGAGATACAGCACTACAAAAATGAGCTTACCGAAAAAGACAACGAGCTTAACAGTCAAGATGAGCTTATAGCAAGACTAAATTCACAAAATGAGCTATTTGGCAAACAGCTAGACAAATTAAATTCTAAATATGAGCAGATAATAAGAGATAATCAAAGCTTTTTAAATAGCATTAACGCACTAAACGAAGCTTTGAAAGAACAACAGGCTCAGAATAACGCACTAAACGAAGCTTTGAAAGAACAACAGGCTCAGAATAACGCACTAAACGAAGCTTTGAAAGAACAACAGGCTCAGAATAACGCACTAAACGAAGCTTTGAAAGAGAAAACAGAGCAAAAGCAGACAGAAACTAACGAGCCTGAAAATAATGTTATCGCACCGAAAAGAAAAAGTCTGATTGATGAAAGTATCTTTGCAACGGACGGCACTATTGACAAAATGAGAGAAGAGAGTAATACAAATATAGAAAAAGAAGGTAATATACATAGACAAAAATAAATTTTATTGTAAAATAATTGACAATACATTATTTTTTATTGTATAATTACGCACAATGTAAGAAAGAGGATTAAAAAATGTCGGACAATAAAACAAGAGATTTTATAGCACAGTCTTTAAAAAAGGCGTTTAGTGATATAGTTTCTCAAAACCCAAAAGTGGGGGGGGGGGGAGACCCTACTAAATAGCTCTCTTTGGTTATATGCAAAAGACAATTTATACTATACAAACACAGCTCATAAAGAAATAGAGAAAATTTTAAATTTCTCATTTTTAATAAAATTTCCTAGTTCTGACGATATACAAAGCCTTCTCAAAAAATCTACCGCAACGATTTTTATTGCACCTTATGAAGCACCGAAAGAATATGAAGAATTTTTAACAACAATAACTTTGCCAAATTTTGACGGTGTTTTAACCTCGCAAGATATAAGTAACGGTGTTACAAAAGCTGAGGCATTACAGAAAAAACTTGGCATTAGTGTTATTAACAGCCATTTTACATTATCCGACGTTGGCGGAGCTGAGGCATTAAAAGAGTATGTTTCGCAACTAGAAATAGCAGAACAGCACGGATATAAAAGCAAAGGCATTTTTTTAATTGGCGTGCCAGGCACAGGTAAAACTTTTTTCCCAACGTGCTTGGCAGGACAACTAAAACGCCCTTTAATAATGCTAAATTTAGAAGTTTTAAAAGAAACAGGCAGTCCGATAAATAAACTAAATGAAGTTTTTAATTATCTAAACTCTCAGAACGAAAAAACTATTTTGCTGATTGATGAGATAGAAAAAATGGTAGGCAACGCTGACGACTCTCTTACGGGTAGATTAATGACGATTTTATCATCGTTAGGCGACAATGGTAGTGAATATCCAAATTTGGATATTTTGATTTTTGCTACTGCAAATAACCTAGAAAGTATACTAGAAAATCAACCTGCACTTATCAGGCGTGGTAGATTTGATGAGTTGTTTTTCGTAAATTTACCTAATCTTGAAACGGCTCACGCACTTTTTGAAATGTATATCAAAAAATATGATTTAGAGATTTTGACTAGCATATATTGCATTGACGATATTATCGCAGAAATAGAAAACGAATATAGAGATAGCAACTTACAAGCTAATAGATTTTGCTATACGCCGTCAGAAATACAAAGTTTTATTAAAAGGCTTAAATTTTTGATGATAGCAAAAGGCTCTATCACGCAAGAGGATATAGAAAAAAATATAAAACTTTTTATCCCTATAATAAAAACCTCTCAAAAGGGTATTGCAAAGATTTTAGCTCAAAAAGAGCTTTTTGTGGAGATTTAAAATGCAAGATATTTTAGTTACTAAAATTCCATTTCTTTTTTGGGGTATGAAATCACAACAGGCTAATATAAATTTTGACACAGGCGAGATAAATAATGGCGACAAAGAGGCTTTTAATCATAAATTTTATGATTTTAGCAACAAAGCTTTTCTTTGCTTAAAATACCTACCTATCGTCTTATTTTTTGTAGTAGCCTATACGAAATTTGATTTTTCATTTGAGTTTATCAAAATGTTTCAGTATTTACTATCACTAGCTCTTGCTATCATGATTTTATATACTAGCAAGATTTTTGTATATATGGCTTTCGCAGGTATCATCATTAGCGGATATTTTTACTTAGAAAGTTTGCCGTATATCGTAAAATACACACTATCAATTCTTTGTTTCTTTATGTTTTATAGCGACTTAAAGAGAAAAATTTACTGTATCAAAAACAATAATAACAAAATTATTGCAAATTTCTATATTTTAGAGGGCGAGAAATGAGAAGAATAATACCTTTGGTTTTAATGGCAAATTTAGCGTTTAGTGCGGATATAAATCCACTAGCACCGCAAAATTTTAGACCGCTTACCGAACAGGAGATTTTAAATTCAAACGCAGGGCAAAATGACCTAAAAATTAAAGAATTTTATCTCAACACGGACGAAAAACAGCTCAAAGAGTTACAGGACAGAGATACAGAATTAAAGTATTTGTTTGATGAATTTGACGAAGCGTTGCTTAACTATAAGCCTATAAATAAACCGATTAGCACGGTTGAAAGGTTGCAAACACACGCTTATTTTACGACAACAATACTTTTACCATCAGGTAGCGTAATAAGTAGCGTTGATATAAGCGTAGAGCCTATAACCATAAAATACGAGCAAAACACAATTTTACTAAGAGTAAAAAAAGACTTTAAAATAGCGAACTTAACGGTTATATATAGCCTAAAAGAGAAGAATTATGTAGCTAACTTTATTGTAGAAAAATACGATAGAAGCAAGACGGACGAGAAGTTAAATTTGGTTTATAACTTTGAAAATGTCAGTCGTCGTGATGATTTTGAGGTTATGAATTTATATGTGAAAACTTATGGCAAATATCCAAAAGAAGAGTATAGCTATATTGAAATTGACGGTATGACTTACAGGATAATTAAAGACAATAAATTTGGCACTGTAAGCGTTGGTAATGTGAAGTATCGTATTGATACAGGTAATCAAATGTAGGGGGCGTAAAATGGCACTTAATCAAGAAAATATCATACCTATACAAACACCAAAAGAGGAGAAAAAGCCTAAAAAGAAAAAAGATAACACGCTTGTGATTATGGTTGGTTTATTGGCGGTTTTGGGTGCAGGAATTTTTTATATCTTTTCATTACCTAGCAATAGCGATCAGGCACAGGAAAGACAAAAAATATCACAGGCACAACAAACACGGCCTACTAAAAACGAACAAGAAAGCGTAGTTAATAATGTAGCACAGCCTGAGTCAAAACCTGATGAAGCAACAGCATATAACGTAAATGTACTTAATGAGATTAAGCAAAACGACGTAGCACAGCCTGAGCTTGAAAGCACAGAACAAAAAGCAAAAGAGTTAGAACAAGCACAAGAACAAGCACGACAGGAAGCAAAGGTTAAAAATGAGGCGGAATTAGAGCGTTTAAAAAATATAAACGAAAAGGACTTACAAGCCAAAGAGTGGCAAGTTTTAAACGAAAAGGTAAGTATAAAAACTAACTTTTTTAATATTAATGGCAAGAATTTTTACGAGGGTGACAGCCTAAGCAAAGATATTAAAGTTAAAAAAGTAACAATAAACAGCGTAACATTTGAATTTTACGGAGAAATTAAGGAGTTAAGAAAATGAAAAATATCAAGGTGCTATTTTTAGCGTTGGCATTAAATGCAACTTTTACAAGTGCAAACGATATAGATTTTAAGTGTGGTTTTGAAATGGCGGTAAAAGCTATTGAACTTGAACTTATCAACGGTAGCAATAGTAATAGAGCTATAAATTTCAATTATGACAAAATGCTTTATGCAAAAACAGACAAAATGTCGTCTAACGAAATTTTGCTTACTCAATACGTGGCTTTTAGTAATGGTTTTTTAGACACGATTTACACAGGCGAAAAAATGTATTTTGGTAGCTTTTTGCGTGAAGCAGACAGAGATATAGCAAAAGAGCGTTTAGAAAGTCTTTTAAATGTTAAGGTTGAGAAAGAGCGTAACGATAGCAAGATTAAATACGCAAAGCCTATCCTAAACAGAAATTTCTACATTTTAAAGCGTAATATTGTGGAAAGTAGCATAAAAAGGGCTGAATATAGCGATTGGAGCGGAGATAGCTACAATAAAAAGCTAACTAAGGGCATTATCACAGATAAGCAAATAGAAAAAGGCATAGAGCCTATAACGACAGAGCAGAATTATTTTATACCTCGCAAAAATAAGACTGAAATTTTTGCACTAGAAAGAAATCCGCTCAGTGATAGCAAAAACAGTCATATTTTAGTAAGAGTAGGCATTACAGATATGAATAAATTTGCTTATGAAAAAACTATTACTGACAGTAAAGGTAATAAATACGTGAAAGAGAAAAACGACAATTTATACATAAGAGAAGAAGACGTTAAATTTTTAGAAAGATAAGCGATGAAAACAATATATTTTATTTTAGTTGCTAGTTTGTGTTTTACAGGTTGCACTTTTAAAACTCAAACAAATCCTTTGCCTGAAAATAACGAAGTTGTCTTACCTAGAAATTACACATTTAGTAAAGAGGGCAAAATAAGCAAAGAGGCGAAGACAGATTTTGATAGATATGCAAAGCTCATTTTAACTGACAAAAACGCAAATGAGGACAGCATACAAGACTTAGACGAAACAAATTTCACAGAGTTACATTATGACAAGGCAATAAATCCGCATAGGTATAATCGTAACTCTATTTGGCAAACAGGACTAGAAATATCAAAAAGAGAGTTAGACGATATAAAGACGGTTGAGAAAGGGGCTAAGAAATGAAAAGATTAGTTTTTTTAATATTATTGCCTTTTACGCTTTTTGCAAACCTAGAAGACCAAAATATCATAAGAGGTAGTGCATACGGAGAAAATGTCGTGCAAGAAAGAAAGAGCGACAGCGGATATAACTATCAAACAAGAGAATTTTTTCAGCGTGAGGCACTTTATAACTTTTATCTGTGGAATAGGGCAAATAATAATGTAGAGGTTGAAACTAGACAAGCGAGTTTAATTAATATAGTTGATACAAACTCATCATCTAACATACCGCAAACAATAGCAAGTGAAGACAGTAACGCTACTGTTTTTGGTTTTTGCTTAATTAGAGATGATATAAATGTAGGTTATCAGCCTAGCGGTGGAAAATTTATTTGTAATACAAACATAGGACAACTTGAAATTTTTGGCAATTTAACGCCTGTAAATAAGGCTTATACTCTTATTTATGACCCTGCTTATATAGAGTTTAAAAATTGGCGTTATAAGGTTATTAGCTCACGAGTTTTAAACGAGGCACGAACGAGCTATAACATAGCAACTTTTGTAAATGATAGAAAATTGGCAACAATAGCACTAGAAAGCACAAGCCAAACAGCCGACGTATTTAAAACTCAAAGTAGCGAGTATTTGCAGGAAGTGAAAGATAGCCGAAAAAATGAAACTGTGGAATACGTGCAAGTCGGAAGCGGCGGCAGTAGCTATGTCGCACCAGTGCAGAGCAAGAACACAGAAGAGCCAAAAGCAAGTGATTATATCATAAAGGGGGCTATTGATATTGTAAGCGGTATCGTAAAGACGACAGCCGACGTCTTAAAAAAAGACTTACCGTTTCTTTATGAAGTCAAGGGTGGAAGCAAAATTTACATAGATTTAATTATTGATAAAAAAGGAGAGCCGTTACAATGAAAAAAATAGTATTGGCAAGTTTAGTATTGGCAAATTTTATGTTTGCTAGTGAAGCCGAAGAGTTTTTTTACAACAGAGGCGTTGAAGCAGGTTACAAGCAAGGTTACGAGCAAGGCGTGAAAGAAGCCTTTGAGGAAGCTAAAAAAATACTTGCGAAGTATAAAAATGAAATTAGAGCTTACGAAGTAGGCAAATACTTTTTACAAAAAGGATATGTTACCTATCCGAAAGTATGGCAAAGGTTTGATGAGAACGGCAATGTTAAAATTGAAATACAGCCTAGCAGAATTGAAAAAGAGCTAAATATAGCTGATATTTTTAGCAAATTTAACACGTTGCCGACAAATCCTAATCCTGAAACGGTTACTAATAATCCGTTAGAGGCTAGAAATAGCGTTTATACAGGCACGAGAGATAGCAGAGTTGGCTCAATACCTAAAAAGGCTGATAATAATCAAGAAATCGTAACTATTTCTATTGAGAATACAGGGCGTAACGAAGATATATTAAAAACAGCAAATTTAGTATATAGCGTTGATAAACCGAACGACAGAATAAAAGTTATGTTTTTTAACAGGTCGGAAAAAGATAACTTTTGCGAACAATACAAAATTTGTAAGTAGGACGTAAAAATGCAAAATGAAAAACTGAGCTTTAAAACAGAGTTATTTTTCGGTAGAAATTGGAAATTTATCTTTTGGGGCTTGGTTGTGGCTATTATAGTTATTGCTTGGGAGATAAACTCAATCAATAATCAGATGAAAGCACTTGAAAAGGTCATTTACGAAAATAACTCAAAAGTCGTTTTAACAACTATTGACGGCAGGGCTATAAAAGTTGAAAAAACACCTTTGAAAGCCGAGTATTTAAAACAATATGTAACTAGTATATTTGTAAATAACTTTGTAGCGTCAAGGTCGCAACTAACGGATAATTTTCAAAATTCAAACATAAAAGAGTATAAGGATATTTTGGAGAATTCAAAGAGCTTGGGCGGTATTTATCTGAATTTTTTGGATAAAGAAAACAAAACGTCGGTAGGTCAATTTATAAGTTATATACAGTGGCTTATAAGTGCAGTCGCACAGAATAAATTACCTGAGTATATCAACATAAAAGACTATACTATAAATTCTTTTGAGTATAACGAAAATACTTATACAATAGATTTATCAATCAAAGTAGCAAGTCAAAGCTATATTTTGGCACAGGGCAAGTATAGAGCTGAGAATGGTTTTATACGCATAAAAGCGAGTGGGGATTTTAACTTAGAGCGTAGCACTGAGGCAAATCCTTATGGTATGTATATAAAAACATTTTATATAGAGCCTGTAACGAAAGGTAGCTGATGAAAAGTTTGCTTTTTATACTTGCAACGCCGTTTTTGCTATTTGCAGACATTAGGCACGAGATAGCTAACTCACTAAAAGAAATAGCGGTAAAAAATAACTTTGATAGTAGAGCTTTATACACGATAGCGAGTATAGAAAGTAACTTTGAGCCGTATATAATAAGTTTCATCACAACAGACAAGATGTTAATCAATACCCTTAAAAATGGGCTAAATTCTAGTGATTTTAAAATCAAGGCTTCTAAATATGGCAAAGTCGGTAGGTATATTGTTTCAATAAGTGCAAACAGCGAACAAAATATCATAAATTTAGCTGATATTTTATGGCACAGAGATTTTAATATAGATTTTGGCGTTATGCAAATTTCTAAACAAAATCTATCTAAAAATGAGCTTGAATTTATTTTTAAGCCTGATTATAACATTAACAAGTCCGCAAAAGTTTTAAGTGGTTGTGTGGCTAAATACAGTGACTTAAAAAATGCGATTGAGTGCTATAACAAGGGATTTAAGCAAAAAAGCAAATATGATTATTTTATAAAATTTGTAACAAACTATAACACTTTTTTTGGAGATAATAAATGAACGCACCTATATTGGTATTGTTAATTTTAGCAGGTATGGCACTATATTTTGGTTATCAAACCGAAAAGGCTCAAAACTTTATCAATAAAACACTCTTTTTAAAGATTATAGCTCCTTTTCAAGGGCTTTTAAATACATTTTATAGCAATAAAGGGCTTATAATTGACGATATAGGCGATGATTATGTAAGACTTAACACAATGTATAAAATTCTTTACGGCGTTAAGTTAGAGGGGTATTCAAATACGCCTAATTTTCTTGATGATAACGATGTTAAGGGGATTTATAGGACTTATAAAAATCAGCCTAACGCATTTTTCTATTATGTAATTTTTAAAGATGGTATTTATCATAGACAGTATATTTTCAGCTATAACAAAAATCTTTTAAAGACTATCGCAGATAAATTCAATATTGGTTTAATGAGTGGTAGAGAGATAGCAAACACGATTTTAGACCTTTATTTACAAAATAACTTTTATATCAAGGACAAAGATATACATAGAAATATCTACTTAAATTTTGACAATGAGTTTGAAGCAAATTCACAAATGTTTCATAAAGTTACAAAAGAAAATATGTATCAAAATCTTAACAACATAGACTTATATCAAAGCTACAAGACTATTGAGGGAGTGCAAAAAACAGATATACCTAAAATCTTACAAATGGACTTTAAAGGCGTTGTATGGACTTTTTTTGACTTGGAGCAAAGACAGGTAGAAAATCACTTGTCAAGACTTATAAATACTGCAAAATGGACGGGTAATAAAAGTGGATTTATAGAGCTTAAAGAGGCTTACGATACAGGCAATATAGATTTAGTTGTAGCTAACAGCACTGCACATTTTAAAGAGATAGACGAAAGTATTATAGGTAATTTTGGCACGGCATTAAAAGTGGATTTTTTGAAAAAAGATATTTTCAAGAAGAACACCTTGCAAAAAACACCACTAAAATTTAGAGATACTGAGTTTGATTATTTAGCACCGCTTAGTTTTATGGGTAATTACATAAGTTGCGTTCAAAAAGCAAGAACTAGAAATGCTGATTTTTGGGGGTTTGATAAAAACGGCGGTTTTATCAATTATAGCTTTGCAAACGAAAACGATAACCCTCATAGCTTTATTATTGCAAATACAGGAGCAGGAAAAAGCTTTACAATGCAAAAGATACTAACAACAATGCTAGACGTTGATTTTAGTAATGCTTTTGCAAAGAACTTAGGCAAAGATAAAGTTTTGGTTAGATATTACGACATAGGTTTTAGTAACGAGAATTTGCTTAATTTTTTAAAGCAAAATACTAACAATAACATAGCACATATTGAGAGCGAATTTTCAAATTTTAACTACAATATTTGTAACTTAGACGATACAAACAGCGAAGCATTTGAGAGTGATTTGGTTTTTGTATGTGACCTTATAAATATTATTTTACAGTCGCAAGAGGGTAGCGAACCTTTAAATATCAGTGAAGTTACTGCTTTTAGACAAATTTTAACAAGGATTTATAAAAGAAAAGAATTTCAGGATTACAGGGTAAGCCAAATAGAAAATTTAAATCTAAGAGAAAAAGTCTTACAGCTTGACGGAGTAAATAGAAATACTTATGTAAAGACACTGCCTGAGGAATACAACTTTTTGAAAAAACCTAAGCTTGAAGATGTAATAAAAGTATCAAAGGTAGAAGAGGAAAGTCATCAAAATTCAGAGAAAGAGCGTTTAGTTTATAGTGGTTTGACACAAAAGCTTGAAAACGTAAAAAATCTTAAATATTTTTCAGGTTTTGATAATGAAGATACCATAAATGCAGATTTTTTAAGTATGGATTTAAACAACTATAAAGAAAACAGTTTATTTACACCTATTTTCGTTGCTATATTTCAACGAACTTACTTAAAAGATAGAGCGTATGCGATAGAGTGTAAGAGAGCTAAAAAGCCTATATCTAAAAAGCTTTATATTATGGAAGAGAGTGCAAACTTTTTTAGAATACCTTATTTTTCAGTGTTGCTTGAAAAACTTGCACTTGAAGCTAGAAAATATGGAATGCATTTAATTTTAATCGCTCAGCAGTTAGAGCATATACCTAGCAAAATTTTAAAAGTTGTAGATACACGAATTTTCTTATTAACGCCTGAAAAGAAAAACGACTTAATAAGCGAGGTTATAAAGTATTTTGAGCCTAGTCAAAATGTTATAGATAGCCTTAACAATACCGAGCGTTACGAGCTTTGTATATGGTATCTAAAAGGCGTATTTAATCTAAAATTACAGGTTAGCGATATTGAAAAAGAGCTATTTACAACAAATCCAAATGATATAAATAAGCTTTTTAACTTGGAGCAAAAAAATGGGTAATGAATTCAGCACAGGAACGCATTTAATAACAACAGCTATGGTTTTTGGTATAGGAGCATTAGTCTTTGCAATTATGCCCTTTTCAGCACTTTTGTTAAGAGGTATATCAAGAGCAAAGGACAACACTACAAGCGGTTTTAACATTGTAAGCGTGATTATGACGGCTTTTTTCGCTCACGCTTTCTTTTGTATATTTTTTATAGCAGTTATTCAAATTTTAGATATTACTTA
>NZ_JAGSSY010000007.1 GCF_018145655.1 Campylobacter anatolicus | reverse complement strand
GTTTAACATTGTTAAGTTAAAGAACAACGATAAATAAAGAAAAGGCTTTATTAACATGTAAGTTAAAGGTGGTTTCTTAATTCGTGAGCTGGAATTATATACAAGGGAAGCTTAAAGTATGTTGAAATAAATAGAGTTTTTTAAAAAATATAAAATTTTTCCAAGAAAAAGAAAATCTCTAATGAATTTATTAGAGATTTTCTTAGAATTTAAAACCCAGAGCCCATCAAGCTAGAAAGTTTTATATCATCATTAATTATAATATCCATATTATTCTTATCATATTTAAATTTAAGCAAACTATTCTCGCCGTTTTTAAGTTTTAACTGCTCTTCAAGCATTGCTACGACAAAGACTGTGCTCGTATCAGGCAGATTATAATCTCTTATAAACTCAGTAAAGCTACCTTTCGTTTTAAGCTCACCATCAAAGTCAACGCCATAATATAATGCCATAATACTTTCAAAATCTTTTGTATTTATATCTGGAAATTTTAGATTAAATTTAAAATCAACCACCCTATCTTTTGGATTTGCTAAGCTTAGTTTTTTTAGATTTATCTTAGCACCACTTAGTAGCTCAAGTACTGCTTGCTGCGATTTTAACAACATCTCATCACTAATATCAAGCGTATTTGTCATATTATCAAATATGTTAAAATGCTTTACATATGCAACAAAGTTAAAACCTTCCGCACTTAGTTCTACATCTAAATTTTTAATAATATCTTGCGAGTCAAGTTTAATATTTGCAATCTTGTAACCAATATCCATATCTACTTTTTCGCCTTTATATCTACTCTCGCCCCAAGCCGTCATATCATTTATCTGTAGATCTATGCTCTCTTCACCTTGTGATTTGACTATAAATTTGTCAATCACAAAACTTGAGTTCTCTTTTTCTATAGGCATTTTGTATAAAATATAATCTTTAAATTTAATGTAATCATCAAGCTTTGAGTCAAATTTTAAGCCCTGCAAACTAAGCTCATTACCATCGTTTTTTAAGCTAAAGCTTGGCATATCAAGTTCATAGCTTTTAAAACCATCTTTTTTTGCATTTACAAAGATTGTTATTGGATCAGACTTTATACTATTGTGGTTATGGTAGTTTATCGCTACTAGCTTAGCCACTACATCTGCACTCTCATCAGCATAAATTTTACTATTTATGCTAAGAGGCGTATCCGTGCCAAATATCCTTACAACACTCTCCTTATCAGTCAAAATTTTCACCGCATTATTTATATCAATAGCACCACTTAAGACATTTAATCCATATTTTATATCACTTATAACCTCAACTTCTACAACCTCATTAGCTATCTTTACATATCCGCCAATAACGCCCCTTGCATCAAACAGACCCTTTTTATAGCTTTTTTGCTTTAAGTCGATTGAAAGACCGTTATTAAAGCTTATATTCTGCAAATTTAGCGTGTATTCATCGTATTTTGACTTAACATAATCTTGCAGATAAAATACAAATCCGCCAAATCCAACCACTAAAATAGCTATGATATATAAAATTTTTTTCACATTTATACCTTTATAGTTGCGATAAGTTCTATCTCTACAAGAGCGTTTTTAGGCAGAGTTTTTACTGCTATTGTGCTACGTGCAGGGAAAGGCTGAGTAAAAAAACTCGCATAAATTTCATTTACCTTTACAAAGTCTGCGATATCAGCTAAAAATATCGTGGTTTTTACTACATCGCTAAAGCTCGCCCCAGCTTCACTTAAAATCGCCTTTAAATTTAAAAGAGATTGTCTAGCCTGAGCCTCTACACTCTCACCAGCAAACTCTCCTGTCGCAGTAACTCCAAGTTGTCCTGAGACAAACAAAAAGCCATTGGCTACGATCGCTTGTGAGTATGGACCGATCGCTTGTGGTGCGTCTTTTGTTGAGATTACTTTTCTCATTTTGTATCCTTATTAAAATTTAGGTTATTATAGCTTTTATTTTTTAATAAAATTTAAAATTTCTTTAAAATCTTTTGCCGACACTTAAGAGTATATTTAATGCCTTACTATCAAGGCTAATCTCTCCTGCTACGCCTAGCTTTTAAAGTATTTTTGGATTCGTACTCATTAGTAGAATTTAATTTAAAATCAAGCGAGATTTTAGTATCTCTTTACACATTCTTAATATATCAAAACAATATCTTCCGTTTGCTATGAGCTAAATGCTACTACTTGCCTATTTCTAAATGTATTCTTGTATAGGTAAAAATGTACTTGAGTATAAGCCAGAGCTAAAATTATAAAATAACTTAAATTTCTCGAATTTCATACTTTAGTATTATTTTAATATTATATTTATTAAAGATTATACCTATTAAAAATTTTAAATATATGTTAAATCAAAAAGACTTTAAAAATATTTATAAATTTTGATATAATTTTATAAAAATAATCTCCTGAAAGCTAAAATTTGAAACTAACACTAGCACCTAATGAATTTTTAGATGATTATATACTAGGCTGTGAGTTCGCTAAAAACGCTAAAATATCGAGCAATGCCTATCTATTTTGGAAAAACATAATATACGCTAAATTTGAGAACTCACGTGTTGTATTTTTAAACACAAAAACAATACCAAGCAAATATAAAGATATAGCAAACTCTTGCACTAGCTTAAATGGACTAGTTTTAACTAGCACATTTTGCTCATTTACCGGACTTGCCCCATCACATCTTGTGTCTAAAAATGGCTCAAAAATTTATAATATAGTAGAACTTCATGAAATTTGCGGTATAAAGTTTATAAATTTAAAGAAATTTTATGATGATTTGGGGCTTGAATACTCCTACCGCATATACATAGAAAAATGCAAATACTTCTCCCCTACACCATTTGAAAAGCGTATCAAGATAACTGACACGCTTTGTTTGGGATATTATTAAATTTTCTTATACGGTTCTTGTCCAACCTTATAAAAGTCGTTGCCATCACTGTCTATAGCAACTATAGCAGGGAAGTCTTCCACCCAAAGCCGTGCGACTGCCTCAGGACCTAGCTCAGGGTAGGCCAAAACTTCGTATCTTTTAATACTTTGGCTTATTAAAGCTCCTGCACCGCCGATGGCTACCATATATACGCAACCTGACTTTTTCATCGCCTCCACGACTGCTTCTGAGCGGTAACCCTTGCCGATCATACCGTTTATGCCAACTTCGTTTATCATAGTTGGGGTGTATTTATCCATCCTACCGCTTGTCGTTGGACCTGCAGCTCCGATGGCTTGACCTGGCTTTGCTGGGCTTGGTCCAAGGTAGTATATAGTCTCGCCAGCTAGATTAACCGGCAACTTCTCTCCACGAGCCAAGGTCTCGGTGAGTGCCTTGTGAGCGGCATCACGAGCGGCAATAATGGTGCCAGTTATTAACACGTTATCTCCCGCTTTTAGACTCTTTACCATATCTTTGTCAAATGGTGCTGTTATACGTTTTACTTCTGACATTTTTGTCCTTTTAAATTTATAAAAAATACATTTTATTAAGTAAATCTGATTTCAAATCGCTTGATAAAGTTCTGTTTACACTACTATAAATGGTAACAAGATTTTGCAGTTAGCTATCGCTTTCTTAAAAAATCATCAGAGATAGCCTTGCTCATTAAAATCAACTTACTAAGAAATTTTACTCTATATCTGTGCATCAGCATGTCTGGCTGCGTGACAGTTGATGTTTATCGCCACTGGCAACCCCGCTATATGGGTAGGATAAAACTCTATATTTACTTTAACTGCGGTATTATCACCACCCAAGCCTTGAGGCCCAACTCCTGTTGCACGAGCTAGTTCAAGCAACTCATCTTCAAGCTTTGCGTATCTCTCGTCTACATTTCGACTATCTACTGGGCGAACAGCTGCTTGTTTTGCTAAAAGTGCCGCCTTCTCCATCGTACCACCAATACCTACACCCACAACCATAGGAGGACAAGCATTTGGACCAGCTAGTTTTACTGCCTCTAAAAACACTTTCTTAACGCCCTCTAAGCCATCGGCTGGGACGAGCATTTTTAAAATTGACTTATTTTCGCTACCAAAGCCTTTTGGGGCGACTAGAATTTTTATCTTATCGCCTGGAACTATGCGAGTGTGAATGACCGCTGGAGTGTTATTTGTAGTATTTTTACGCTCAAAAAGTGGCTCAGCAACAACTGACTTTCGTAGGTATCCGCCTACATATCCATCTGCAACACCAGCGTTTATGGCATCTTCTATGTATCCGCCCTCTATATGTACATCTTGACCAACTTGTACAAACACTACTGTCATACCAGTATCTTGGCAAAGTGGTGCTACGCCTTTTGTAGCAAGATCGGCATTTTGCAAAATTTTACCAATTATGTCTTTGCCAATAGGTGAGCTTTCATTTGCTTCAGCCTTTACAAATGCCGCACGCATATCAGGCGTAACAACATAACAGGCTTTTTTGCAAAGTTCGCTTACAACTTTTGTGATCTCATCACAATGAACTACTCTCATCCTGCCTCCTTAAAAAATTTTCTCTATTATATAGCTTAATAACTTAATTTTACAAACGAAATAATATAAAAATTTACATTAAATTTGATAAATTTAATAAATTTTTAAATTTATTATACTTTTATCTTTTTATAAATATTATATTAATTAAAATTCTTAAGATATCTTTGTGAATAATAAATTTCATCACTTTTGTCTTAATCAGCTCTTTAAGTGTCAAATATTTTCAATACCGCCAAATGTAAATTAAAACTAAGTAGCCGTGCTTGTATAAAGCTCAAGCTTTGCGAAATTTAGCATATTAAATATGTGAAAATTTATTAAAGGTTATGTGGCTATCAACGTTTATAGCATAAAGAATGGAAATAAATTTAAAAGCTTTACTTTTTTACTCAAATTTACAAATTCTAACTACATTTTCTTCAAAAAATGTGTAAATTTTAATACATACGCCATATAATAATTTAAATTTTTAAAAGGACAAAATATGAAAAAATTTGCTGTTTTTGCACTAAGCATACTACTTGCAATATCGGCTATTGCAGCAGAAAAATACAAGCTAAAACTCGCTACAACTTATGATGTCAGTATGCCAGTCTTAGGTAAAGCACCAAAGCTTTTTAAGGATCTTGTGGAAAATATGAGCAACGGACGTGTCGAAGTCAGGATTGATTATCCAGCTAAACACAAAGCTCAATTTGCGATATTTGATATGGTAAAAAGTGGTCAGTATGACGTTGGATACACGGCTGGGTATTTTTATAAAGGCAAAGACGCAAAACTTATGCTATTTACGACAGTGCCGTTTGGTATGAATACTGCCGAACAAAATGCTTGGTTTGAATACGGAGGTGGCAAAGAGCTTTCAAAAAAGGTTTTTGATCAATACAACATCGTATCGTTTCGCGGTGGTAATGCTGGTATGCAAATGGGCGGATGGTTTAAAAAAGAGATAAAAACACTCGATGATTTAAAGGGATTAAAGATACGCATACCAGGGCTTGGCGGTGAGATAATGGCAAAACTTGGTGCAAATATCAACACAATCCCTATTGGTGAGCTATATATGGCACTTGAAATGGGGACGATAGATGCAGTTGAATGGGTTAATCCAGCAGCAGATATAAATTTTGGCTTTGAAAAAGTAGCAAAATACTACTACACAGGTTGGCAAGAGCCTTCAAGTGAAAATAATTTTTATCTAAATAAAAAGCTTTTTGATGGTATGCCAAAGGACATACAAACTATCATACAAGCAGCTGCTATGGTCGTTGCAGACGATGTTTATAACGAATTTTATGCTAAAAATGCACAAAATCTTGATAAAATTTCAAAAGAACATCCAGACGTAAAGATAGCGACATTTCCACCAGAAATTTTAACTGCTCTTAAAAATGCAACAAATGAAGTGTTAGATGAGCTTAGCTCAAAGGATCCAATATTTAAAGAGATATTAACATCGCAGCGAGAATTTTTAAGGATAAGTCGTGAATGGACACAAACTGCTGACTTTGCATACATTAAAGGAAATATAGAGCAAAAATAGGTTTAAATTTATAAAGCCTTATTTATTTGATAAGGCTTATTTTATTATTCACAATGCAAATTGTATCTGCAATGTAGTTACAAAATGAAAACCTTAATACAATAAAAATATAAATCGTACCCATTTGTATCTCGCTAAGTTATCGTGGACTACCTTTATCTTGCTTGTGCCAACATTCTTACTTATTTTTTAAATAATCTATAGATTTTTATAAAATAATATGACTTTTTATATATTTATGTTGACCTTAAAACTTAGAATTTGTTATACTTGCATTTATTAATAAATTACTATACTATCTGATAAGCCCAGTAAAGCACTCGGAGTTAGTATTTAGACACTTATAAACTGAGATAATTAAACAAAAAGATAGCCTATAAAAGAGATTCAATCTCCTAAAGCCAAGAAAGAGATTAAGAGATGAATTATATTGAAAAACTTATAAAAGAGAAATGTCCAAATGGAGTGGAGTTTAAACCACTTGGTGAAGTTGGCAAAATTTCAATGTGTAAGCGTATTTTAAAAAGTGAAACAAACCCAAAAATCGGAATTCCATTTTATAAAATAGGAACTTTTGGCGGTGAAGCTGATGCCTTTATTTCAGAAGAAAAATTTATAGAATATAAAAATAAATATTCTTATCCAAATAAAGGCGATATTTTAATTTCAGCTTCGGGAACTATTGGAAAAGCTGTTATTTTCAATGGTGACCCATCATACTATCAAGATTCAAATATTGTATGGTTGGCTCACAATGGAAACGAAGTTTTAAATAAATATTTATACTATTTTTATTCTACAAATCCGTGGAAAATAGAACAAGATGGAACAATACAAAGACTTTATAATAGAATTATAGAACAAACAAAAATCCCCATCCCACCTATGGAAATTCAAAACGAAATAGTAAAAATTCTTGACGCGTTTACAAAGCTAGAAGCAGAATTAAAAGCACGTCGCCGCCAATATGAGTTTTATAGAAATTCTCTTTTAGATTTTGGTTCACCTAAATCCCCAGGGGGGGGGGGCAGAGTTTAAAATGCTAGGGGAAGTTGTTGTCATAAATAGAGGAAAAAGAGTTAAGCGATGATTATAAATTTGAAGTTTATCATGGTAGTTCTGACACAATACTAGGCTATTATAACGACTTTAATGTAGAAGCTAATAGTGTTATTGTTGTAAATACTGGCGGTATAGGTGGAGTTAAATTTTTATCATATAAATTTTGGTGTTCTGATGGTTGCTTTAATATATCTGGTAACGAGATTTTATCTGCTAAATTTATATATTATTTTTTAGATACAAAAACAGATTATTTTATATCAAATAAACGAGTCGGCGGAGTGCCTACTATAGATAAAAAAATAATTGAAAATTTACAAATCCCCATCCCACCACTTGAAAAACAGCGTGAAATAGTTGAAATTTTAGATAAATTTAGCGAACTTACTACAGATTTACAAAGTGGCTTACCTGCTGAAATTTCAGCTAGGCATAAACAATACGAGTATTATAGAGACAAACTTTTAAAGTTTTAAATAATGCACAAATGATTTAAAAGCGAAATTTGTTATAGCTAATTTTATTTTAAAAAAGGATATGAAGACAGCTTGGAAAGTTGTCTAATGAAAGATTATAAACCAGCCTATTATACTGATGAGCCTGGGAATTTAAGAATAAAAAACAATGATGACGAGATACAAGCTCATCAAAGAGAGGTCAAGGAAAATTTAAAAGACTTTATTGATGAAATCGTTGATTTAAAAAATAAATTTAAAAAATATTTTGTTTGGCGATAGGAGAAACATAATATTAAGAAGTGAAAAAACAGAGGACTTGTTAAGCGAGTGGAGCAAACGTGCAAATATAAGAAAGGCAAGAAAACGATGAAAAATTTATATATTTGCAGGTGTTAACGGTGCTGATAAATCAACTTTATAAGAATGGATTTTTGGTGCAAGGATAAATTCATATAAAATTATTAAAAAATTTCGAAACTGACAAAACCTAAAAGATCAAAATAGGACTGGTAAAATAGATCTAAAGCTTAGAAAATAATATCTTAAGCATAGGATAGATTTTAATATAGAAACAACGTTAAGCGGACATAGTATAGTTAAATTTATACAAGACGCAAATAAAGCAAGTTACAATATCAAGCTTTATTATGTAGGCTTAGATAGAGTGGAGTTATCAAAACAAAGAGTAGCAATAAGAGCCTCCAAAAATGGATATAGTATAAACAAAGCTTTGATAATTTAGTTACTATAGCTCCATTATGCGACACAATATATTTTTTTGATAATAGTGTTTTTATAAAAGACGAACAGTTAGAAAATTTGAAGCTTTTAGGTAAAAAACAAGGCTATATCATACAGGGAAATACAAATAAAAAAGTATTGTGGTTTGATGATGTATGTGAAAAATTCCAGTTGATTATTCTGCAGTAGAAGAGATAAAAAGTATAAATTTATGAAACATAGGTATAAGCAATGTTACTAGAATACATAATGCTTTTGCTTTTATGAATTTTAATCAAGATTTATAAAAATGGAATTTAAAAGTATTAAAAATGTTTCTAATGCAAACCCTTAAAAGGGTTGATTTAAAATTTTACTGACATTTGTGTCTTTTTGATTAAATTCTTATAGACAATGCTCAAGTAATACAAGCATACTATTTTATATTAGCAATATTTTTTAAGCTAATAAGTCTTGGTTAGCAGACTATATGATATAACTATAATGCCACTTTATTGCTAAATTTATTTACTCTGCCTCAGGTAGTTTTTTACGTACTTTTAAGCTTAAGATACTCGCTCCATCCATCTTACGCACTTCATAGTAGCAGTTTTCATCCTCTATCTTATCTCCCACAACTGGCAGACGTCCAATGAGATTAAAGACATAGCCACCTATTGTAAACTGATCGGTCTCTTCATCGAAGCTAATACCAAGTAGCTCCTCAACGCTCTCAAGATCATAACGCCCATTAAACTCATATACATTTTCACTCAGTTTTTTAAAGTGTGGGCCAGCGTCATCGTGTTCATCGTTTAGCTCCCCAAGCACCTCTTCCATTATATCTTCCATCGTTAAAAGTCCAGCCGTACCACCATACTCATCAACGACAAGAGCAGCTGAAATTTGCTGTTTATTCATCATCACAAGCACACGCGAAATAGACAGACTCTCAGGCACTATGACAAATTTACGCACGATAGCGTCAAAGCTTTTATTTTTATCCTCACCAAAGTGAATTTGTAGGATATCGCGTATATGTATCATACCTAATATATTATCTTTTGAGCCATCTATGTAAGGGTAGCGAGTGTATTTAGACTCAAAAATAAGTTTTAAATTTTCTTCAAAACTTTTTTGTTTGTTTATGCAGACCATATCACGACGTGGTGTCATTATCTCTTTTGCGACCGTGTCGCTAAAATCCACCGCATTTTTGATAAGCTCAGTCTCAAAACTATCAAGCACACCGCCCTTTAAACTCTCACCGACTATTATCTTTATCTCTTCTTCTGAGTGGGCTAGGTCACTATCTTTAGCTGGTTTTATGCCGAGTAATTTTAACCCAGAGGCAGCTAGAAAATCAAAAGTCTTTATAACTGGCGAGAATAAAAACCAAAAAAGATGTAGCGGTTGTGCGATTTTAAGCACCGAAGTTTCAGCCTTTGCTATCGCCACTGACTTTGGTATAAGCTCCCCTACGACAACGTGAAGTAGCGTGATAAAAGTAAATGCTATCGCAAAGCTAACGGAGTGCAACAAAATATCATTTAGTTCAAAATACTCTTTAATCGATGTTTCTAGTACTCGTGCGACCGCTGGTTCGCCTATCCAACCAAGTGCAAGTGAGCTTAGCGTGATACCAAGTTGCGTAGCAGAGAGATAAGTGTCAAGCTTGTTTGACATATCGTAGGCTAGTTGGGCGTTTGGGACTTTTTCTTTTATCAGCTCTTCAAGGCGACTTTTACGCACTTTAACAAGACAGAATTCAGACAGAACAAAGAAAGCATTTAATAGAATAAACACGACTGCAATAGCAATCATCAAAAGCGAGTTGTCGCTACTGGGGTGCAATTAAGATCCTTATGATAAAAATTTCAGCTAATTATAGCAAAAACTTATATTTTTCTCAAATAGTTATAAATTTTGTTACCTATCGTTATATAATGATAAATTTATAAATTTAATAGGCAATTTTTAAGTAAATTTTGCTAAGATTAAACATATTTTAAATTTAGGCTTTTTTATGAAACATAAATTCTCATCTCGCTGGGCTTTTATACTCGCTTGTGTCGGCTCAGCAGTCGGTATGGCAAATGTTTGGGGCTTTCCGTATAAGCTTGGCACAAATGGTGGTGGTGCGTTTTTACTCATTTATATATTTTTCATCGCACTATTTTCATACGTCGGGCTCTCTGCTGAATACGCTATCGGACGCAGAGCAAAAACAGGCACACTTGGCTCTTACGAATACGCGTGGCAGACGCGTGGACTTGGAGTTATTGGTAAGCTTATAGGTTGGCTTCCGTTAGCTGGTTCGCTATGTATCGCTATAGGTTACGCCGTCATCATCGCCTACGTTCTTAAAGCACTCACACAGTCGCTTGATGGCTCGCTTATGAGTGTAGATACAAACACATGGTTTGAAAGCTTTGCTCTATCGCCATATTCAGTCGTGCCATATCATTTTATAGTCGTTGCAGGGACACTTATCACGCTATTTTTTGGTGCAAAGAGTATTGAGCGGACAAATAAGATAATGATGCCACTATTTTTTGTGCTGTTTGTGATATTAGCTATCAAAGTAGCCACACTTGACGAGGCAATAAACGGCTATAAATTTTTATTTACAGCGGATTTTGAAAAGCTTAAAGAACCGATGGTATGGGTCTCTGCTATGGGTCAGGCGTTTTTCTCTCTATCTATAACCGGCTCTGGTATGCTTGTATATGGAGCATATCTTTCAAAGCAGGAAAACATCGTAGATTCTGCTAAAAAAACGGCATTTTTTGATACGTGTGCGGCTATGATAGCAGCTCTTGTTATGATACCAGCTGTTTTTGCTTATAATATGGATGTAGCAGCTGGACCTAGTTTGCTTTTTGTAACACTTCCAAAAATTTTACAAAATATGCCGGGCGGCCAAATTTTTGCTATTATTTTATTTGTTGCGGTTATATTTGGTGGTATTACCTCCTTGCAAAATATGTTAGAAGCGGTGGCTGAATCTATAATGCATAAATTTCCATATCTTAATCGCAGTCTAACGCTTGTAATTTTATGTGCTGTATGCTTTGGATTTGGAGTGATAATGGAAGATATCACAAGCTGGGGTCCGTGGATGGATTTTGTCTCTATCTATATTATACCAATAGGTGCTGTCATCGGTGCGGTGTCGTGGTTTTGGGTGATGAAAAAAGATGAGCTTATAAGTGAGATAAATAATAGTGCGGATAAAATTTATGGTCGCACTTGGTATAACATCGGTCGCTTTATCTACGTTCCATTAGCTGGACTGCTCTGTGTCATCGCACTAAGTATGAAAATATCATTTTAACTTAACGCCTGATATTTGTCTTGGTTGTAGTATGTGGCTAGATGAGAATGCAGAGTATTTTTACAACGATACATCTTATGCTTTTGTCTTAGATGAAAAACAAAGTGGTTTATATAAATTTTACTTAGCTATTTTAAATTCATCCTTACTTTGGTTTTTTCTAAAAAAATCAAGCTCGGAACTAAGGGGCGGATATTTTAGGTTTAAAACAAAATTTTTAGAGCCATTTGGATTACCAAAATTATCAAATTTAGCCGAGCAAGAGCCGTTTATTTTGCGTGTAGATAGGCTTTTAGAACTAAACAAAAATCTACAAAACGTAAAAAATGGCTTTTTAAATGAGTTAAATTTAGAAAAAATCCCAACGAAAATTCAAAACTTTGAGAGTTTAGAATTTAATGAGTTTATCAGCGAGTTTGCTAAGATTAAAAAGATAAAATTTAAAAACAAACTAGATGAGCGAGAGTTTAAAAGCCAGTGGCAAAAGCTATTTGAAGCAGACAGAGCACAGGCACAAATGCTAAAATCACAAATAATAACACTAAATGACGAGCTAGATAAGATGGTTTATGAACTTTATGGCTTAAATGATGATGAGATAGCTCTCTTAATAAACTCAACAAACCTTACATAGACAAAAAGCTATTTTAAATTTATTTTGATCGTTTTGCATTTATGATTTAGAAATTTAGTCCTATTTTAGGGCTAAGATTATAGCCCTTTAAATGCTGCTCTTGCGTTTATAAGATCGTTTGCATCAGGATGAGAGGCGGCAGCTGCCCAAGTAGCTCTGCGTTCTGGTGTGATTAGATGCATTGCTTTTTCGCCCATCTTTTCCGCCATTTCTATCATCTGTGCTATCACGGCTGGATCTATCGCACCTTGACAGATAAACTCACGTAAAATTTCATTTCCACCAGCAGCTAGTAGCTCTCGGCCTGCTTGTAACGATCTCTCTCCGTGTTCGATAGGATCTGCCCCAAGCGTTATAAAAAGTCCCACTTTTTTACCTTTGATATGCTCTTTTATATAACGCTTAAAGTGTGCGTCTGCATCACCTTTGTCGATATAATACCCAACCGCAATAAAGTCGTATCCGCTTATGTCGCTCACAGCTTCATCATCAAAACTAAATGCTTTACAACCAAGCTCGGCTGCGATGGCTTCGCCAACCTTTCGCGTATTGCCAGTAAGTGATGAGTAGATAACTATCTTTTTCATTTTTGCCCCTATTCGAAATCTTTTTGTGCTATTTTTGCAACTTCATCAGCTATTGTATTGCCCCAAAATACACCATCAATACTAAATTTTAACCCATCAGAATCCATACTTAAATAACCAGCACTCTGGCACTTCATAAAAAACATCATAAGCTCAGAAAATGTCTCATCGCTGATATATAGCCTCATATCAGTAAATTTTATCTCTTTGTATTGAAAAAGTGAGGTAAATATCCTACGGTTTTGCTCACTTTGTGGCAAGATACCAACCATCTGCAAATCTGCTTTCATATTAAATAGACCAAAATCGCCGATCTTACCACCAGCATTCACACCAATAGGCACCACATCTGATCCTGCGTGTGTTAGACGGATATATTTATACTCGTCGCGACCTTTGCGATTTATCTTTGTGTATTCTAAAAATTCGTATTCATCGCCCTTAAACATCTCATCAATAAAGGCATTATGTAGCATTTTATCTGTTTCGATGTTGTAATAATCTTGTGAAATTTTCGTCGCAAACTCCGAACCGTCTAAAAACTGAAGTGAGTAAAAACTAGCACTATCAACTTTAAAATCCTTTAAAATTTTAGCATCAGTTCTGACATCATCTTCACTCTCATGTGGATAATTATAGATAATATCCGTGCATAAAATGCCTTTAAACTCATCCTTTATCTTATGCAGATGCTCTATCGCCGAGGCTTTTGTATGTGTGCGGTTTAGTAGCTTTCTGCCCTCATCACTAAACGTCTGAATACCAATACTATAACGATTAACTCCTAGATCTTGCATAAGGCGAAGTTTAGATATATTTAGGTTATGTAGAGTAGTTTCAAAGCTAAATTCACAAGTAGGCGAGAGGTTAAATTTGCTCTTTATGGCGGTTAAAATTTGCTCTAAATGACGCTCTTTTAATATCGTAGGCGTCCCGCCACCAAAGTAGATAGACTCAAAACTTTTTTGCTTGATATAGTTAAAATTTGAAAATTTATCTATCTCGTCTAAAAGGTACTTAGCGTAATCATCAAGCTCACCATCAAGCTTACTACGATTCATCGAACAAAATGAGCAGATTCTATCGCAATAAGGCACATGAAAGTATATCACACCCTCTTTTTGCTTTGGCGAAGCAGTGTTTAAAAACCCACGCAGATCATCCATAGTCGCAAACTCAGACTTTTTTGGATGTCCTAAGTGATGTCCTTTTATCCTTTTTGAAAACAAGAAAACCCCTTTTAAATTTATTTTGTCAATTCAGTATATATCATATTCACGCCCTCATCAATACGTGGCGTACCACGCAATAAAACTGATGATGGAATGTTTAAAATTTTGCCATTTTTTGCAGCATTTGTCTTTGATAAGACTGGATTGTCTTTTAAAAATGTATCGCTTCCGCCCATGCCACCAACGATAATGATAAAATCTGGGTTATTTGAGAGTATAAACTCAGGCGATATGATCGGTGTCGCACCTTGTGTGCTACTGACTAAATTTTTAAGTCCAAGTTTAGCAAAGATATCTCCCGCAAGTGTCTTGTCACTAAATGCTGTTATTGGGGTCGACGAAAACATCACAATTACTTTTTTACCATATAACGGTGATCCTTCAAAGCTCTTAAATTTAGACTTGATATTTGCAATAAGTTCGGTTGCTTTGCTCTCTTTACCTGTAATCTTTCCAACTTGTGTTATATTTGAGTATATGTCATCAACGCTGTCTGCCCTTAGTGTGAGTATTGGGAGATTAAATTTTTTCAATCCTTCATTCACACCCATAGAGTGAAAACTTGTAATAACCAAATCTGGCTTAAGCGACACAATCTTTTCAAAATTTGGATTTGTATAAGTGCCGACATCATCAAGCAAAACAGTCTTGTCTTCGGGCCAAATTTTTGACATACTTAGTGTAGAGATCGCAACGATCTGATCCTCTGCTTCAAGTTTATAAACTATCTCAACTACTGCAGGATCGAGTATAACCAAACGCTTTTTACTCTCATTAGCAAAACAACTGACAAAACAAAGACAAAGTGTCAAAACTGATAAAAATTTTCTCATTTTAGTCCTTTAAAGCCACTACAAATGGGCTATTTTTGTATTCGATAATATCACAATTTAATCCATATATCTCTTTTAAAATTTCTTTCGTATAAAGCTCACGCACACTACCATTATGTCGTACTTCGCCATCTTTTAGCATAACAACACGATCGCAAAAAAGAGCGGCTAAGTTTAGATCGTGCAACACTATAACAGAGAGTAAATTTAGCTCCTTTGTAAGCTTGGTACATATCTTTAAAATTTCAATAGCATAATTAAGATCAAGTGCAGATGTCGGCTCATCAAGCAACAAAACCTTAGGCTCACTTACTAAAGCACGAGCTAAAAGTACACGTTGAAACTCTCCGCCACTAAGCGAGTTTGCCACACGTTTTGCAAAGTGTGTTATACCTAAAAGGTTCATTATCTCATCTACTTTTTTATGATCTAACTCACTGTAGCCTACGAATTGATTTTTTAAATGACAAAATCGCCCCATAAATATAATATCTTCAACTAAAAGCGGTGAGTTTAGCATACTTTTTTGTGGGACAAAGCCTAAAATCCTAGCCAACTCTTTAAGCGAATAATCATTTATCGTCCTATTTTGAAGGCTGATTATGCCACTTTTTGGTTGCAATATCCTTAAAATATTTTTTAAAAATGTGCTTTTTCCACAGCCATTTGAGCCAAGGATGCCAATAAATTCCCCCTGTTTGGCATCAAAATTTATATCTTTTAAAATTTTACGCTTTTCATACTCAAAGCTTAAATTTTTAACATTAAGCATCAGACAATTCCCTTTGTAGAACGGATCGCTAAGTATAAGAAAAATGGTGCCCCAAAAAACGCTGTTATAACGCCAATAGGCACTTCAATGGGAGCTAAGATACTCTTGCTAACTAAATCACAAGCGAGTAAAAATATACCTCCTACAATCGTTGAGATCGGTATAAGTATCACATTATTTGATGTTTTTAAAAGCATTCTTAAAGTATGTGGAATAATAAGTCCAACAAAACCTATCATGCCAGTAAACGCAACTGAAAAGCTAACAGCAAGTGATGAGACTATGAGTAGATATTTTTTTGTCTTTTCTACATCTACACCCAAGCTTTGTGCCTCTTCATCGCCACTTAAGATGACATTTAACTCAAATCTTTTGATATAAAAATAGACCATCGAAATGACAAGTGGTATGATAAGAATTGCCACCTTATCCCAGTTCGCACCACCTATAAAACCCATCATCCAAGCGACTATCTTAAAGCTATCTTCGCCTATAAGATATGTCGCAAAAGATGTAAATGCACTCAAAAATGACGAAAAAGCAATACCAATTATAAGTAATGTAACTACGGATTTGCCACGTTTTGATAGCTTAAATATCACGAGTGACAGGATCGCTGATGCAATGAAACCAAAAATTCCGTAATATATATCAGGTAGTTTTAGCAAATATGCAATGATCGCACCAAATGTCGCACTCGCCGCGATACCAATAATATATGGATCTGCTAGTGGATTTAAAAATACACTTTGAACTACGACACCAGAACTAGCCAGAAGCATACCGATAAGAAATGCCATAACAACACGTGGTAGACGAATTTCAAAGATGATCGTCCTTTTCATATCATCTATATCATTTCCTAGCATTAAATTTATAATATCTTTATAACCTACATCCGCCCCGCCAAGGCTTAAAGAGACAATACAAATAATAATAGCTATTACAAATACAATGCTTAAACCTATCTTACTCATATATTTTGCTTTAAATTTAAAGAGCCTAAAATAGGCTCTTGTGATTATCTTTTTGTATGTGGATACTGATCTTGCAAAGCCTGTACTTCTAACCCATTTGTATTATAAGCGGCAGCAAATCCCTTGACATATCGACCACTCGTTAGCGTTGCACGAATGATATGAAAATCTTTCATATTTTTTAGATCGGCTATCGAAGTCTCATTTGGATTTTTATCGGCGAGTTTGTCAAATATCGCATCTCTTTGCCCCTCATCAGTAATAAATTTTATCAAGCATCTCGAGCTTAAACGCTTTCTAGCAAGTATAGTTTTTGCATCTTTCTCATCTTCTATAAACATAAGTGAGACTCTATCTGGATTAGCTTTTATTGAATGATAATGCTCTGCTACCGCACTTGTATAAAAATAAACCTCATCATCCTCTCTAATAAAAGGCGCATACGAGCTAACGCAAAAACCTTCTGAATTTATACTTGATATACTTAGCGTCTTTAAACTATCGATAAAATTTGCAAGCTCATCTGTCTTTTTATCGTTACTGTGATTATGATTCATGCCTTCTGAGTGTTTAACAGCTTTTTGATCCATTTTTATCTTTGAGTAAAGTGCAATGATCTCGTTTCTAAAGCCTTCGCCATTTAAATTTGCTTTTTGCAAAAATGGCACATATATCTCGCCCTGATCGCAAACTATCTGCATACCATCTTCGTTTATGCCTACTAGTTTTACATTTGTTGGATTTTCAAATTTACCAAATACTTTGCAAAACACCTCAACTATATCGCTATGATCAGCGTTCATATGATCAATCGCTCTTTTTTGTGCGTCCATTTATCCCTCCTGTTGTTTTAATAATTAAATTTATAATAATCATTATTGATTTTAGTATGATAATATGCAATTATACTAAATATTTAGTAAATATTGTTAATAATTTATTATATTTTGCTATAAAATTTAAATTTATAGCAAAATTAGAGAGATACTTTATCTTATTTTTGTATTAGCTATATAGGTTGCAAAAATTTCTTGTGTACCATCAGTTTTAAAAAGTATCACGTCGTATTGCTCTGGCACACCGCCTTGTTCCATACCCGGACTTTCAAGTGGCATACCAGGCACACTTATACCGATAGCCCCAGCTGGCTTTAGCTCTAAAAAACGCTTCACTTCATCAGGTGGCACATGTCCTTCAAAGACATATCCGTCGATGATAGCTGTATGGCAACTTGAAAGTTCAAGTGGAACTTTAAATTTATTTTTTACTGCGACGACATCATTGGTTTTTATATCCTTTGTCTCAAAGCCATTTTTCTGCATTATTTTACCCCAAGACGTGCAACAACCGCAAGTAGGTGATTTGTATACTTCAATTAGGCTTGAGCCAAATGATGAGAGTGTAAAGGCACTAACCGCAACTGCTAGAAAAGCAAATTTTTTCATACTTTTTCCTTTTTAAAATTTGTGAAATCTTATAAGATAGGTTTAAATTTTTAATTAATATTGTAAAAATAGTTTTTCAAGTGTTTAAAATGTTCCATAAGGTTGTGATTAAGTCTAAAAAATTAATAATTTTTCTATTTTGCTTTAAATAAATTTGTTATAATCAGCCAAAAATTTTAAGGTTTTATATGTTTTCATCATTTTTTCACTCTCGTCGCTGGGCGTTTTGGGCATATGGTGGATTGATGTTTATTGTCGCTTTACTTATCTATCAAACACACCTAAATGTCCGCATAAACGACTGGTATAAGAGCTTTTATGACATTATGCAAAATATCAAAGACCACAGCGTTGATGAGTTTTGGCATGAGATTTTAAATTTTATCTACATCGCTATGCCCTATGTCATAACGTATATGGTTATATCATTTTTTGCTAGTCACTGGATATTTCGCTGGAGAGAGGCGATGACCTTTGAATATCTTGGCTTCTGGCAACGTTGTGAGCGTGATATAGAGGGTAGTTCGCAACGTATCCAAGAGGACGTCTATCGCTTCGCAAAGATAATGGAAAGTCTCGGCGTACAAGTGCTTAGGGCGATTATGACGCTTGTAGCATTTGTGCCAGTGCTTTGGGGGCTTAGTAGCAAAGTTGATCTGCCATATCTTAAAGAAATCCCCGGCTCACTTGTGTGGATTGCACTTGGTATTAGCATAGGTGGGCTTATTATATCGTGGTTTGTAGGCATTATGCTACCACACCTTGAGTATAATAACCAAAAAGTTGAAGCCGCCTTTCGTAAGGAGCTAGTCTTTGCTGAAGAGGATAAGAAAAACTACGCTAGTCGCGAGACTATCATTGAGCTTTTTACAGGGCTTAAATTTAATTATTATCGCCTATTTTTGCACTACGGCTATTTTAATATCTGGCTCATATCGTTTTCACAAATTTTAGTCATCGTGCCATATGCGATAATGGGTAGTGGATTATTTACAGGCGTTATAACGCTTGGTATTTTAGTACAAGTTAGTAACGCATTTTCGCAAGTTCGCGAGAGTTTTAGCGTATTTATAGATAATTGGACTACTATAACCGAGCTACGTTCAATCTACAAACGTTTGTATGAATTTGAGTATAATATAGGCTATAAAAGGGAGAAATTATGAGAAAAATTTTAGCATTTTTAACACTCATAGCAGTCATTTTCACAGGTTGCTTCACTAGCACAACAAACTCTGGTGTCGTAGGAGCTGACCGCAGACAACTACTGCTAATCTCAGCAGAAACGATGAATCAAAGTGCTGCACAAGCCTACGTAAAGGCACTATCAACCGCTAAAAGCAAGGGTGCTTTAAACATTGATCCCATACTAACAAAACGTGTGCGAGCAATCGCTGCAAGGCTCATCGCACAAACTCCTGTGTTTAGAGAAGATGCTCTAAAATGGGCGTGGCAAACAAATGTCATAAACGAAGCTACGCTAAATGCATGGTGTATGCCGGGTGGCAAGATAGTCGTTTATAGCGGACTTATCAACAAACTAGCCTTAAACGATGCTCAAATAGCCGCTGTGATGGGGCACGAGATCGCTCACGCACTAAGAGAACACAGCCGAGAACAAGCTAGTCATGATCAAGTCAAAAACATTGGGATTTTTGCTATTAGCGAGGTAGTAGGACTTGGTAGCAGTGGAGCAAATTTATTAAATTTGGCCACGCAATACACCATAAGTCTGCCATTTTCACGCTCACACGAAACAGAAGCCGATCACATCGGTACAGAGCTAATGGCACGTGCGGGGTATGACCCAAATGAGGCGATCAAAGTGTGGGAGAAGATGAGTAAATTTTCAAGCTCGGCACCCATAGAGATACTAAGCACCCACCCATCAAATACCTCTCGAATAGCCGATCTAAAAGTCATTGCTAAAAAAGTTGAACCACTTTATATCGCTGCTATAAATAATACAAAGACATTAAAATGAGCCTTGAGATAGTCCTTGCAAAGCGTGAAGACCTACCTAAAATAGTAGAAATTTATAACTCAACTATACCAGCCCACACCTCTACTGCCGACCTAACACCGGTAAGTGTAGAGCAGCGTGAACCGTGGTTTTACGCGCACAAGGGCAACAGACCACTTTATGTCATGCGTGATGACGGTGAGATCGTAGCGTGGTGTAGTTTTAGTGATTATATTGCACGTGCAGCGTATGATATAAGTGCAGAAATCAGCTTATATGTCAGCCATAATGCACGTGGTAAGGGCGTTGGGGCAAAGTTTTTAACCACTATGCTCTCACTCGCTCCATCACTTGGGCTAAAAAACGTCATCGCCGTTATCTTTAAACACAACAAACCTAGCATAAATTTATTTCATAAATTTGGCTTTGAAGACTGGGGTGAACTGCCAGATGTGTGCGATATAGATGGAGAGCTAAAAAGTGTTGTAATACTTGGTAAAAGGGTTAAATAAATTTAAAAACATCTTTAAATTCACGAAATACACACTTTTAGCTAAATCTGCAAAAGCAATAAAATAAGCAATAAATACAAAACACTATTATGTAACATTTGGCTTTAAAATAGTGATGTAAATATAAGAGATAAAACGCAGTTTGTAAAAATTTAAAGAGCTAGCCACCTTTTTTTGTAGATTAGATTAGTATTGTAGTTGGTATCCTAGCATCATATGAATGTAGGTTTTAGATGCAAAAGTTTATAATGAAATATCTTAGCTTAAATATACCAGCTATCTTATGGCGTTCAAGTCGTCATTATATCGCTTTATTTGTAGCTAAATTTAACTCAGTTATGTCAACTATCCTGCCACTAAAACTTCAATCACAATGCCCATAAGCTACTTAAAGTAATTATCCATTCTAATATGCAACCTCGTCAGCGTATAAATTTAAAAGCTCTGCACAAGCGTATATTATGATATTTTTTGTCTACAAATATTTGCAAGAGGTATGATGAGTTGTTATGGTAAAATTTATTAGCAAAAATGTATTAACCAAAATATAAATAAAACTATTAGAGTGTCTTTATCCCTAAAATACAGGCTTTTTAATGAGTATGACATTTTTCATATTGATTAAAATGTCTGATGTTTGGCACACTTTTGGCACATTTATATCTAGGTATAAATTAAAATGCTTTTTAACCTTTTAACCCCTTTTAGATAAAGACCTGACTACAATTATACCAAGCAATGCTCCTAAGATTAATACAACTATATCTGCTGTAGAGTTAGATATATGAGAAGCCACAAAGTAACCTGCTAAAAATATTCCTAATATAGCCCCTATAAAATACTTCATTTATACACCTTTTTTTAATTTTTACTATAAAAATCCTATAACAATATACTTAGAAAGAAAATTTTTAAATACTGATTAAACAGCTTTAAAACTTCATCTAACGCTTATAGCTAAATTCTACCTTATTTTACTGTTATAATAACTTAAAATTTAAGTTATTATAAGGAGAAAATTTGGAAACTTTAGACGAGATTTTAAAAAGACTTAATGCTCGTAATGCTGACATTAATAAAAGATTTACCTCTTCAGAGTATATAGCTAATGAAGAGGCTAATGAGTTATTTGCTAGCACAGAGCAAGACTTTAATAGAGCTAGAAGGCTTAATAATATAGAAAAAGCTTTAGCTACACAAAATTACATTAAAAATGCTTATAAGGCTAATTCATCTGCTCTGGATTACCCAGATTTAACAAGGATAACAACTATAGCTGATGATGCTAAAAGATATGAAAAAATTAGAGATTTTGAATTTGGTAAATTAGAAAATTCTTTAAAATATCTAAAAAATCTTGAGATAATAGCTCAAAAAGAGCGTGATTTAAACAATAGTTATAGTTTAGCTAAAGCTAAAATGAATCAGTGGAAAGAGCAAAGAGCAAAGCAACTTAATGAGGAGGCATACCAAAGAGCTGCTAATGCTCTTGGTCTGCTTGATCTTAAGAGTAAACAAAAACAGTGGGATGATCTGTTAGGTTTAGAACAAAAGATAGGCAAAAGTTACTTTGAATATGCTTTTGATAAATCAGATGAGGTTCATAATTCTAGTATGGCTTTGAATAAGGCTACTACAGCTAAGGAGAATGCTACTGCTAGAAAAGAGAGCTTGGTTGCTGATCAAGCTGAAGATCAGATAAAAGAGCGTAAAGAGATGTTCAAGCATATGTCAGAAAAGACAGGAAAGTCAGAACCTGAGATACACGCTTTACTAAATTCTGGTGGTGTTTATAGAGATGGTAAATTTAAATATCCTGAAGAGATGACAGCAGAAATGAACTCTCTCCTAGGTTCTAATGGTTCAAGTAATAGCAATAGTAGTAACAGTAGTAATAGTAATAGTAACACTACTTCAAATAGCCAAAGCACTAGCTCAAGTAATAAAAGCAATACAGATGCTTCTGCGAGTTTGGCTAAGTCTTCTAAATCTTTCTATGACAATGGAACTCCTACAGCTACAAGTGCTCCAGGTGCTCCTAGAGTTAATCAAGAGATTTTAGATATGTTACACAAGAACAAAGAGCTAGACGATACTGAATATACAATATATAGTCAGTTCTTAAAAAAAGAGTTTGATCTATCTTTACAACCCAATGAAGCTGTAACTAATGCAATTGTTAAAGATGCTCAAACATTACCTGATAGGGAATTTACAATAAAATATAATGGATTAAACAAACAGGTCTTTTTAGATAGTGTCAATAAGGGAAATGTAATACTTTATAAACAAGACCCTACTACAGGTGAATACATTATCCCTACAGATGTTAAAATGATTGATAATATATCAGGAAATCGTTACAGAGAGATCAAGCACCGTATAAAAAAAGATGGAATGTATAATGGTAGTATTAGTAATTATACAGACTCTAATGGTAAAGCGATATCTGCTGAGGAATATTTTAAAACTTATAAAAATCCTGAAATACTTATGAACCAAATGGAAACCAGATACACTCTTAATCCTAACGCACAAGGAGATGATTTTACAGCAACACTAGAACAGCTTAGAAAGGGTTATGAAATTGATGGGGATGATGAGGAAAAAGGAAATGCAAATCAAAGAATAGGTAAAATCTTATATAGTGCAAAGGCTAAGGCTTGTATTAGTCTTTTTAACACACTATTTCCTGGGGTAGATATAACTTATAATAAAAATCTTAGAGATACTCTTACAGCTATGATAGAAGACCCTGATAATATTGAGTTTGCTAAAATAGTTAAAAAATTAGATGATGAGAAGTTAAGTCATACAGATAGACAAAATTTAAAAACGAAATTTCAAGTTATACAAAGAGCTATGAAAAAGCTAAATATAAATAATGATAATCCTTTGTTAAAATCTTACGAGATAGCTCCTATTAAAAGCCCAGATGGGAAGCAGGATTTAACTAATACTTATATGTTACCTCGTATTACCCCTAAAATAGTAAGGGAAAGTTATAACGAAATCCTTAATGAAAATTGGTTAGCAGAACAGCAGGAGAGAATAGAGAAAGAGAAACAAAAGAATAGTTCACCAATGTTTGTAAGGACCTTTAAAAACTATATGGATAGTTTGTGATACTGTGGTATCACAAACTGTTTTACTTACCAATATGTGTATATAATGTATCATAATATTCACTATAATAAACCGAACCGTATACAAAGATAGAGATACTAACAGTAGCTATAGCGGCTAGCATTAGTAAATGTATTATACAGATTTTTTTAAATCTGTCTGATAGTTGAGAACTTTTAACTACTGTATTTATAGGTATTAATAAAAACTCAGATATAAATGAATTTGTTCTATCAATCTCCTTACCTGTTGAATCTAATAGTATATACTTTTAGTTCTTTCAGTAGAGTAGACTAAAGCTACATAAGTAGCTAATGTATACTCTGTTGCTATCTTATCGTGAACGTATAAAAAATGCTCTTTATCTATTATAAATAAAGGATATGTTCCATTTTCTATCTTTACTCTTGTAAGAATACTAAGATTAGTTAGTCCATCTAATATATTCATATGTAGCCTTTTAAAAATTTTAAAAAGTATAATTTAAATTTGTTGAAAATTTATTGAATTTAATAATAAGTAAGGGAATATCCCCTTACTCAACAAGATATTAAAGATGATTATATCATAATTAATAAAACTATAGTAATTAGAACAGGAATGATTCAAACACCTAAGAATGGTAAAACTAGATATGTTTATATACCTGATGAATTATTAGTTAAAATTTTAAAACCCCGCCTTTGGCGGGGATTAAATTTAGCTTACAAGCTTTGTAGCCTCAATAATATTTAAATCAAGTCCTAAAGCTTCATTGTTAAGTCCAAGAGCAAGTCCTACCAACTGAGATAGGTGAATGATCGGTAGTCTTACCTTTGAATCAGTTGCGTCTTGATAACGCTCTTGGTATATATCAAGTTGCATTTGACAAAGCGGACACGGCGTTACTATACACATAGCTTGGTTATCACTAGCGTTATTTACTATCTGACTTGACATTTTTTGCACAGATTTTACAGCTGGATAGCTTGCGTGAAAACCACAGCAATCAAGACGCTTTTCAAATGGTACGATAGTGGCTCCAAGTGCAGCTACGACGGTTTCAAAGCTCTTTGGATTTACCGAGCTTTCTTTACCGTTATACTCATCTTCTGGGCGTATGCTATGACAACCATAAAATAGTGCTACTTTTAAGCCCAAAAGTGGTTTTATTACCTTTGCTTTTAAAGTGTCTAAATTTTCATATAATGCCCAAAGTAGGCTTGTTATCTCTGTGTTACCTTCATATTTCATACCGCCTTCGGCTAAAAATTTATTAATACGATCTTTTGCCCCTTTATCAAGAGTATTTTTCGCACGAGTTAGCACGAGCTTACAAGTGCTACAAGTCGTCAACAACGGTAATTTCATCTTCTCAGCCAATGCAATGTTTCTAGCATTTGCTACTAATGTTGCAATAGGATCAACATCTTGAGCTTGAGATGCACCACAGCAGCTCCAGCCAGGTATTTCATTTAGCTTCCAGCCCAAGATAGGAGCGATGGCTTCTATTGACATTTTTGATTCTTTTGCGGCCTGCGTTAGAACGCATCCTGGAAAAAAGGCGAACTCAGTTTGCATATTTACTCCTTACTTGCAGCTTGGGCTGCTTTTATCATTTTAACTAGCTCATCATGTCCTTCTATCTTCTCGCCACCAAAGATATGAAGTGGATTCATCTTACCAGCCATCATTAGGTTAAATGCTACATCTGTTTTACCAGCTACGCCTAGCAAAGACTCAGAGCGAAGCGCTAGATAAATTTCATTTAACCTACCATCACCTTCAACAAGGTCAAGATAAAATGCCTCAGCATGTCCAGGACCACTACCATCAGTTAGGCCATTTTTCATAGCCATAACACGCAATCTTGCTATATCATCGGCCGAGCTGATACCCTTAGGGCATCTATCCATACACTCCATACAGTGCACACACTTCCAAAGTCCGTTTGCAATACTTGGTTTTACGTGAATTAATGGATCTTTACCGCGTGAATCGGCCGCCGCACGATAAGCGTGAGTAAAGACAAATGGCTGCATATAATCGCTACTATCAGCCTCAAGCTTAGAGCATTCAGACGCACATGAGCCACAAAGGATACAGTCCCACTGCTTAGAAATTTTATCAAATTCCTCTTGAGTTTGCTTACATCCTTTCTCTTTACTAAACTCATCTTTTGGCTTCATTGATGGGCGAATTTTTCTTAAATTCTCTATTGATGGCTCCCAATCAACAACTAAATCGCTAATCACTCTAAAATTGCCAAGTGGGGAGATAGTGATAACATCAGGATTATCATACTCGGCTAGCAACTCCTCCATCTTTGTATCACAAGCTAGATATGAGTGCCCATTAACACGCACAGCACAGGCTCCACATATCGCTGAGCGACAAGACGCTGTGAAATTTAGCGTTATATCCTGAGTTTGCTTGATAAGTAATAATACACTAAGTAGTGTTTTACCAGCGATTTGCTCCTTTGTTAAATTAAATTCTGATTTATAGTTTTCTTTTCCGTTAAATCTATCTATGATGACTTTCATTGTGGTCTCCTTCCATCAAGCGAAAACTCCGTCACTACAACATCTTTATAACTAAGCTCTAATTTGTCGCCATTTAAGCTAACTATACTATGCTTTAAGAAATTTGCGTCATCACGCTTTGGATAGTCCTCTCTTGTATGAGCACCACGACTCTCTAGACGTTTTTGTGCTGCCAAACAGGCACAGCGTGAGAGAAGTATCAAATTCCCAAGCTCCACATAGTCTGTAAATGCTGTATTCATAACGCTATTTGTGTCGGGGATACGGATTTGGTTGTATCTTGCCTCAATGTCTTCTAAATTTTTAGATAGAGTGTCAAGTTGTTCTTGTGTTCTAAAAATTCCCATATTATCCCAGTTTTGTTTACCTAGCTCTTCACGAAGTGCATACATATCATTTGCCTTGCCTTCACCATTTGCTATCTGCTTAAATTTAGTCTGCCATTTTTGTGCTAGCTTACTACTATTTTTACCACTACCAAATGTAGCATCTTTTGCATACTCTGTCGCACCTACACCAGCTAGATGTCCGGTTACAACCGCGTCAGTTAGTGAGTTACCACCTAGACGGTTTGCTCCGTGGATAGATACACAAGAGACCTCACCACCTACAAAAATACCTGGGATTTTTGTACTCATATTATCAAATTTAGCAACTTCAATTCCACCCATTGAGTAGTGAGCTGTCGGACGGATAGGTACCGGATGATCTATTAGGTCTATATCTTGAAATAAAAGTGCAGTATGTCTTATCTTTGGTAGTTTTTTCATAATTGTCTCTTTACCAAGGTGGCGAACATCACAAAGCACATATGAGCCAAGTCCTTCGCCATATCCTCTGCCCTCTCTAATCTCCGTCTCTATAGCACGTGCTACCACATCGCGAGGAGCAAGCTCCATCTTCTCGTGATAGTTTTTCATAAAACGCTCACCCTTGTTATTTAGCAGGTATCCGCCCTCGCCACGAGCCGCTTCGGTGATTAGTGTTCCACCATTTGCTACACCGGTTGGGTGAAACTGTATCATCTCGGGGTCTTCAAAGCCAAGTCCTGCTCTAAGTGCCGCTGCTACACCATCTCCTGTTGCTATAAACGGAGTTGATGTGCGGTTGTAAAATATACGCGTATATCCACCAGTTGCGATGACAAGGGACTTACAAAGCACGGGATAAATCTCACCAGTTTGGATATTTCTAAGCACCGCACCCTCGCATTTGCCATTTTCTATACCTATATCAAGTAACTCGTGATCCATTAAAAACTTAACACCATTGCTTATCGCATCATCTAAACAAGCGTGCATTAAGATATGTCCTGTCTTATCAGCCGAGAAGTTGCAGCGGCGTTTTGAAGCACCGCCCATCATACGCTGAGCTACACCACCATCTTTACTTCTAGAAAAAAGTGTGCCTACATAGTCCATATCGGATATAACCTTACCAGCCATTTCACAAAACTTAACTACTGAGTCTTGATCTGCTAGATATGCACTACCCTTTACAGTGTCATATGCGTGAAGCTTGTATGAGTCGCCATCACTAAAGTCTGTAACGCCATTTATACCGCCTTCTGCCATACAAGTGGCATTGCGTGATGGCATCATCTTTGTAGCTACAACAACCGTCAAATTTGGATTATTTTTTCTAACTGCCACAGCCGCACGAAGTCCAGCACCACCAGAGCCTATGACTAGCACATCTGTTGAAGGTAATCCATCTTTATTGCCTTTTGGCATATCCGTAGCAAAAGCATTGGCACCACTTGAACTAACTGCTAGAGCACTAACGCTTATACAGGCAGACTGCAGAAAGTCCCGCCTAGTAAATTTTTCACTCATTTTAATGTTTCCTTTTATTTTATTTTTAGCGTAATAGTTACACTACTGGCAAAAATGCCATCTAAATTTTACTCCTTGCTAAATAATCTTCTATTGATTATAAAATTAATATTACAATCAAAATTGCGACGTATTTTACTTTATTTTTACTTTATCGAAAATAAATTTAATTTTTGAAAAAAATTATCAAATATCGATATTATCGAATTAAATTAGGATATTTTTTATCTTAAACTATAAAATTTTTAACTGATTTTAATAATATTTACATTTAAGCTTAAAGTGATAAAAATTTTTAAAATACCCTATCCGTGAAGATAAATAGGGTAAAATATGTGAGATATGTTAATATTATTTTAAGCGTCTGTCTTTTTTAAATTTGCCATAAAATCCTTAGCAGCTTTATAGACTCTATCCCCTATCTTTTTGGCTTCATTTTTTATATCTATCTGTCTTAATTCTTCAAATTTAGTATTTGCCTTGTTTTCAAATTCTGCTAAATTTTGTTTGATCTCTTCAAATTTTTCACTAGATTCAAAACTGTCTTTAAGCTTCTTGCTACGTTCATTTAGTTCAGTTTTAAACTCTTCAAGCTTTAAATTTGCAGTATTCATAAAAGATGTTAAGTTTGAGTTCAGTTTTAACTCATCAAGTCGCTCAAGTATCTGCTCGCTAGCTTGTTCGCCCATACGTTTTAGCTTAGCAAATTTTGTATCAAGTTCAGTTAAAAGCAATGCAGATATCTCATTTTTAGCAATGCCCCCGATACTATCATCTAGCTCTTTTAGCATTTGGATAAAATCAAGATCGATATTTTTAAGATTATTTAGCTCACTATTTAGTTTGACCTCATCTGGTGCAAATTTTGAGTTCTCTTTTATGCGTTCAAGCGACTTTAAAATTCCATCTTTTGCTCCACTAACAGCTCCATCTATCAGCTCTTTAGCAAATATATGTCCCTCATTTGCCACCTCGCATGCTGCCATTACGATCGTCTTTGAGATCTCTAAAATTCGCTCTTTGCTAAACTCGCCACCGATTATTGAAACATAAGTCATATTTTTAGATATTTGTGCGACTGTATCGCCGACATCTTGCCCTTGTTCGACAGTGGTTAAAAACGCTTGCTGGGCACTTTCACTTAAGATACTAAGCATCCTACTTTCACGTATGATCGCGTTATTTAATAGATCTAAAATCTCGCTTTTGCCTTCAAATTCATTTGCATTTGTTATCCATTCAGCAGTTTCAAATGAAATTTTTAGCCTATTTTTTATCTCTTCGCGTTTATTCTTGATTGCTTTTATAAGCTCATCATATCGCCCTAGCAGAGTAAAAAGTTCAGCCTCTTGCTTTGCTATTAATGACTGATTTAGCCCCTCCATAGCACTTTTTAAATTTTTAACACTTATAAGCTCAAACTCCTTTAAATTTGTAAAGACTTCATTCATTTTAAGGCCTAATCTATCACTCAACTCACTATCGTCAATATCGGCAAGATCCTTGCAATGCTCACTAACAAGCAATTTGATATTTGTCAAAAGTCCGTTGCTATCTTTATAATCTTGCAAATTTTTTTTAAGTTTGTCACTCATCTTAAATCCTTATAATACAAATTTTGATATACGTTTAAAGGCTGAAAATAGCTCCAAACGCTCCTGATCGCTCAAAACAAATACACTCACATCGTAACTAGCGTATCTTTTATCTTTGCTAAATTTTGAAAATACTGCTTTGCTATCGCGTGTGCCTATTATTTTTTTTATCTGCTCGATCGCGTCGTCCGTGGCATTCATTATGAGTTTATACTCCCAAAAAGTTGGGTATCTTATCTCTGGTTTTTGTCCATTAATGTCGCATATACTCGCCACTTTTCCCTCCGCTTTTACTCTCAAGCACTATATCAGTTATCTGCATGGTTTTATCTATTGCTTTTACCATATCATAAATAGTTAAAAGTCCCACACTAACGCCAGTAAGAGCCTCCATCTCAACGCCCGTTTTGCCATCTATTTTTACACTTACAAATAGCTTAAATGCATAAATTTCAGGTAGCTCTACAATATCACAATCTACACTCAAAATAACAAGTGGATGACACATCGGTATAAGTTCACTAGTCTTTTTTGCACCCATTATCGCAGCAACTACGGCAGTTTGTAGCACCGGCCCCTTTTTACCTGTATTTTCTTTGATAGCATCAAATGCGTTTTTACTCATTTTTATGATACCGCTTGCAGTTGCAATGCGTCTTGTTGGCTCTTTGGGGCTGACATCGACCATTTTAGGGCGATTTTTCTCATCAATATGTGTAAGCATAAATTTCCTTTTAAAAATAGTAATTATAACAAAGAAATTTAAAGGAGAGAATAAAAGTAAAAGCCCAATGGGGGAAATGGGCTTTTACTACAAAAAGGAGGTTTTCTTGTCGGACGATGAAATGATACTATCTTGTTCTAAATTTTAACGCAATTCTTAGTTAACAAATTTTAACACATTTTATAAGTTGTCGTAAAAATATCTATTTTTTTAAATTTTTATCTAAAAATTTTATCAATGTTAAAGATCTCCTTTTGTGCTCTATGTGCGAGGTCGACCAATAGCCAAATATACAAAATTTTAGTCAACTTACCAGTCCATAAATTTAGTATTTTATATAAGTATAAACCTTCAATTAAACTTTAAAATTGAATAATAATGATGGCAGATGATTCTCTCGCCTTTTCTAAAACTCTCCATTTGATATAGTGTAAAATTTCTCAAAGAACTCCACCAATCTTACAGTAACTCTCTCTTTTGACTCTTCTCTTTGTTTGCTAAATATCGACATTTTTGGCATAAGCTCTACTATCTCAGTGCCTAAAATTTCAACTATAGCGTTTTTATAAGCTCTTTTCATAAATGTTAGAGTTTTATCTCTATCAAGATTTTCTTCTTCAATTATCCTATTAAGCTCCTCAAGCTTCTTTTTATTAGTAAATTTAATAAACTCGTCTCTAACATCAGAGCTAGGGTTTATAGTAGTGATAAAATCCATTATTAGCTCTTTTTTACCCCTTAGCTCAAGGCTTGAATCCAACGCTTTTTCTATATCTACAACAACCTCTTTATCTTTGATATTTTTGCTATATTTTTCTATAAGCTCTAAAATATAGTCTATATTTACTGTAATTTGCTTTATGAGCTCTATCTCAAACTCTATATCATCTGCGATATCTTCTTTTTTATCATCAGTTTTTGTAGCATCCCTATACTCACTATAAATCTCTATATATATGCTTTGGTAGTCTTGAAGCTCCCTAGAAGTTAGCAAGGTATCGCCCGCAAACTCATCAAAGCAAGTAAGGATATTTCTAACTCTTAAAATTTGGCTATATAGTTTTATAAACTCTTTTTTATTCTTTTCGCCTACGATATCATCGCCTAATGGATATCTATCTTTAAGCTCACTTACTAAATTTACATATCCTACAAAACTCTCACCATCTATATCATATCCATTGTAGTAGTCTTTGTATGTTTTTAGAAGTACGACTGATTTTGCTTTATTGGCACTTCCAAATAGAGATAGTGCCTCATTTAGCTCACTCTCTAAATCCCTAAAACATACTATATTTCCAAACTGCTTTACGCTGTTTAAAATTCTGTTTGTCCTTGAAAACGCTTGTATTAGTCCATGATAGACCATATTTTTATCAACTCATAAAGTATTTAAACACTTAGCATCAAAGCCGGTTAAAAACATACCAACCACTATCAAGATATCAAGCTCACGGTTTTTCATCTTAAGAGATATATCTTTATAGTAGTTTTCAAATTTTTAAGTAGATGCGTCATAGTTTGTACCAAACATGGCGTTATAATCGCTTATCGCACCATCTAAAAACTCTCTTGAGCTCTTATCTAACCCCTCAGCACTCTCACTACTTTCATCCTCATCTTCGTTTTGTGCGAAGCTAAAGATTGTAGCTACTTTTAGATTATGGTTTAAGCTTTTAAAGCTTTTGTAGTATCTCTTTGCCATCTTTATATTTGAAACTGCAAGCATTGAGTTAAAGCCTTTAGGGCTTAGAATTTGTGGGCTGTTAAATGTATAGCCACTTCTATTTTTAGTTTGAGCTTCAAAGTGTTCTAGAATATACTCGCTGTTTTTTAAAATCCTATCTTCATTTATCAAAGCCCCAGCTGTATCGATACCAATTACATCTTTATCTTTTATCTCATCTTTGGCTTTTATGGTGTTTAGATAGCTTACTTTAAATGGCAAAACATTCTTATCATCTATCGCATTTACTATCGTATAGTTATGAAGCTCAACGCCAAAAAGACCTTCAGTAGTGGAGCAATTTAATCCGATGTTTTGTGTAAATATTGGCGTACCGGTAAAGCCAAACATATAGTATTTTTTAAAATTTCTTTTGATATTTCTATGCATATCACCAAACTGCGATCTATGACACTCATCAAAGATTATCACAACATCCTTGTTAAAAATCTCATGTCCACTATTTGATTTTATGAAGTTATTAAGTTTTTGTATCGTTGTAACGATGATATTTACATTATCATCTTCAAGCTGTGCTTTTAATACATTAGCACTAGAGCTTGAGTTTACAGCATCTTTTTGAAATTTATTATACTCTTTCATTGTTTGATAGTCTAGGTCTTTTCTATCTACAACAAAAAGCACCTTTGATATATCCTAGACTCGAAGCAAGAACAGCAGTTTTAAAGCTTGTTAGAGTTTTACCACTTCCTGTTGTGTGCCATATATAGCCACCCGCTTTTACTGAGCCTTGAAATTTGTTCTCTTTAGCTACTAAGATTTTATTTAAAATTCTCTCAGTTGCTACTATCTGATAAGGACGCATTACCAAAAGCTTCTTATCAGTTCCAAAAACGCAGTATTTTGTGATAATATTTAAAATAACTCTTGGTGTTAGAAAAGTACGAGTAAAGTCATATAAATCTTTTATGCTTTTGTTATTAGCACTCGCCCAAAAGCTAGTAAACTCAAATGTATCAGCACCTTTTTTAGTTCCACCTTTTAAGCTATCTTCTCTAACTGTGTTTGAGTAGTATTTTGTAAGTGTGCCATTACTTATAACAAAAATTTGAGTGTATTCAAAAAGTCTAGCACCTTTGTCATAGCTTGTTCTTTTATACCGTTTAATTTGGTTAAATGCCTCTTTCAAAGCAACACCTCGTTTTTTTAGCTCAATTTGAACGAGAGGTAAGCCATTTACCAAAATAGTAACATCATAGCGGTTTTTACGCTCTTTGTCATTTACTTGGTTTAGCACTTGCAAAGAGTTGGCGTGTATGTTTTTCTTATCAATTAGCTTTAAATTTATAAGGCTTTTATCATCTCTTTGAAAAGCTATTATTTCATCTTCTTGAATTTGTCTAGTTTTTTCTATAATGCCGTTATTGTCATTAGTGATATGTGAGTTTAAAAACCTTTTCCATTCGCTATCTGTAAATTTAAAGCTATAAAAGCAAACTTTTAGCTATAAATTTGCTTAATTATCACACAATTTTATCTAAAAATAAATTATTTAGTATTATTATTATAAAAATATTTTAAGGATTAGCAGTGATACATAAAATTCTTATCGCAAACCGTGGCGAGATCGCTGTGCGGATAGTGCGTGCTTGTCGTGATCTACATATTCAAAGTGTGGCTATTTACACGCGTCCAGACAAAGAGTGTCTGCATGTTATGGTGGCTGATGAAGCCTATATGATAGGCGAAGATCCGATCAAGGGCTACTTAGATGCCAAAGCTATCGTGGCGATGGCTAAAGAGTGTGGTGCTGACGCAATACATCCTGGGTATGGATTTTTAAGCGAAAATTACGAATTTGCAAAACTTGTAGAAGATGAAGGTCTTATTTTCATAGGTCCAAAAGCGGATGTGATACGCAAAATGGGCGATAAAAATATCGCACGTTATCTTATGAAACGCAACGGCGTTCCTATCGTGCCTGGGACCGAAAAACTAAATGATAATAGCATGGAGGCGATCAAAGAACACGCAAGACGTATCGGATATCCAGTTATATTAAAAGCTAGTGGCGGAGGTGGTGGACGCGGAATCCGAGAAGTGTGGAAAGAGGAGGATATGGAAGATGCTTTTAACTCCTGCACACGTGAAGCCAAGGCATATTTTAACAACGATGAGGTATTTATGGAAAAGCTCGTAGTCAATCCTCGCCACATCGAATTTCAAATTTTAGGCGATAACTACGGAAACATCATACACCTTTGCGAACGTGACTGCTCTATACAACGACGCCATCAAAAGATCATCGAGATCGCCCCTTGTCCATCTATAAGTGAAAACTTACGTAAAATAATGGGCGTTACCGCTGTTGCTGCGGCAAAGGCAGTGGGGTATTCAAACGTCGGTACGATAGAATTTTTACTAGATGATTATAACAACTTTTACTTTATGGAGATGAATACTCGCATACAAGTAGAGCACGGCGTCACAGAAGAGATCACAGGTCAAGATCTAGTTGTGCGTCAGATCCGTATCGCATCTGGGGAGATACTTGAGATAGAACAAAGCGATATAAAACCTCACGGCTACGCGATAGAAGCACGTATCACAGCCGAAGATGTCTGGCATAACTTCACTCCAGCACCTGGCACTATAAGTGGCTACTATCCAGCACTTGGTCCATCTGTACGTGTGGATAGCCATGCATACAAAGACTACACTATACCGCCATTTTTTGATTCGCTTGTGGCAAAGCTCATCGTCAAGGCTACTGATTACGATCTAGCGGTCAATAAATTAGAGAGAGCATTGGAGGAATTTACCATAGAGGGCGTGAAAACGATTATCCCATTTTTGCTAACTATCAGCAAAGGGCGTGAGTTTAGACGGGGATTTTTTGATACAAGCTACGTTGAGCGAAACTTGCAAAAAATTTTAGAAAATACATACAATCCAGATGAAGCAAATAGCGAAGAAGATTTAAAATCAGTCATCGCAGAAGCGATAAAAATTTATAAAAAACGAAGATAATCTTATAAAGATAAAATTACGCAAAGCCCTAGTCTAAGCTAGGGCTTTGAATTTGATACTTTAGCAATTGAAAATTTTAAAAATTTTAAGCTTGTTTTTACTCTTGATAGATTTATTTTTTCTCACAAATTTCAGCCAGATGTTCCATAACTTCGCGACTTAACCCGCTTACTAAAATATAAGTTGCATCTATAAATTTATAACTATCCTTTGGCAAATTTTCGATCACTTCATTATAATCAAGTATTGGATCTAATGCAAAATAAGCACTTTCTTCGTCCTGTGCGTTCTCATCAAAACAAACAAAACTCAACTGCCATTGCGAAACCTCCTCTCCGCCAAGAGTATCTAAATTATAATACTCAACACCAGGCTTATACGGCAATATCGTATCAACCCCTTGTGTGAGTGTATATAAGCCGATGATTTCGCCACTATTATTTGCTCTGAAAAACCGTTGGCGTGCCGAGTATGCGTCAATATACTGCACCTGTGTGAGCTTTTGGCTATACGCATCAATAGGATCGCTTGAGGAAAGTATCTCATCTATCATCACTAAATTTAGAGCCAAAGGTCTGATGACGCCGTAGTTTATATTAGTTTGTAAATCACCACTTAAATTTTCTCTCATAATCTCTAAACCAAACATCACATCTTTTTCATAATCAAATTTTAAAATGCTATCTGAGTTATACTTTTTATCGTCTATGTCAGTGGCTATATCTGAACTGAGTTTTTTGGCTAAATTTGATAGATATTCAAGTGCTATATACCAGTCATCGCGTGTACTAGGCGTAGCAACACGAATATTATAAGTTTTTGTAATCTCATTGTAATCTAACTCAAATCCCCTGCCACTCACACCATCAACACCCACAATCAAAAAATCAAAGTCGCTTATCATTGCGTTATAAAAACTCTCTGCATCAAACTCGCTACTACTCTCATCAAAGCTAAACTGCGTCAAATTTGGGGCGACTTGCAACGCCTCTTCAACGCTCATCGTGCTTTTGTATCCGCCAAATAAACTCTTTTTATTCTTTACGCTAAATACAACACATCTTTGCTCCTTTTTGATTTAACATAAGTATATTATATAATTTAAAAAAAACTTTATATTTTATCTGTATTGTAGCTAATTTTTGTAGTATCTAATTATATTTATATTTGCTTTTAAAATTTTAACTCACAACCGTCTCTTTTGATTTTTAAAGTGATAATACCATAAATATATAGAGTTGAAATTTTAAATATTTTTAGTATATGCAACCACTTGTGTAGGATTGAGATGTCAATGAGTCACCGCTATAAAAACTCATAAAAATTTATCCTTTTCTTGTTTGTTATTAACTATTTTCGCCATTAAAAATAAAAAAGTATAACAAAAATATCAAATACTAATATGAAATTTAAACTGTGTTAGTCTCTTGTGTTATTAATTGAAGTTTGTAAATTTAAATTTAGCCCCTACAGTTGGGGCTAAATTTATTTTGCTGTATTTAGTTGTTTGTCCTGTCCATAGCCATTTGCGTATGGTCCGAGCAATATGCAGCCATTGCAATTGTGTCCAAATAAAGCCCAATCGGCAGTTGCTGATAGCTTATATCCTTTATCGCTTATAGTGTTTGCGATCTGGCTTACAACAGCACTGATAAGCATACCAACTATACCACCACCTCCACCACTTCCACCGTCTGACACTATAGCCCTGCCATCCCAAAGAGTTCTACCACTATCGACATCAACTAGCTTTGCACTCATGCCCACAATCGTTGTAGCTGTTATCAAGGCGTAGCTTGAGCCGTATTCTGAGATATTTATATATAACACAGCATCCGGATTAAAGATCTGTTTTATCTTGCTTAGTGAAATTTGGTGTATGTCATTTGCTTCGGTTATACCATTGTGTTTAAATGTATCATTGACAAGTGCGGGAGGAAACACATAATACCCAGCTACACTAAGTGGTTGCACGGCATGTGCTAAAACTGCCGCAGAGCCATCCATCTCGGTAGTCTCATTTGTCGGCATAAGTACAAGTATAGAGCGTGGCTTACTCTGTAAAAATGCCGAATAGTCATAAGGTTGTGGCTGGGTATTATTACAAGCTGATAAAAATATCGCCAAAAAGGCTGAAAATATCACTAGTTTAAATTTATTCATTTTTTCGCCTTTCAATTTTCACTTTTGTTATCTTTGATACTTTTGTCGCTCACGCTATTTTTACCGCCTTGCAACATCAGAAATTCTATATAATGCTTTGATTCTGGATAAAGCTCCATCTCTTTTATGAAATTTGACTTTGCTCTTACACTATCGCCGTTATTTGCATATAGTAGCCCCAAATGTGCGTAAAGTCCTGGTGGTATTTTATTTGCAGCTTTGGATGCTTGGGCTTTATAAGCATTTGCTATATATTTTTCTAGCTCATTTATGTACTCGTTTAAATCGCCTTCTTGACGAATATAATCATAAATAGAATCTGCATAGCTTGACTCCCAGTGATACGATGCTCCCATTTGGTTGCTACCACTAGCACAACCAGCCACGACAAACGCAAATACAGTTAATACAAAAGCGTTTAAAGTTTTACTAAATTTCATGCTATTTTACCTGCCAAGCACCACTTTGTAGCCCTGCGATTAGATTATTTACGGCTTCAATTATTGCTAGGCTTAGCACTTTACCATTTAGCGTCGCGTCATATCCAGCTGTACCACCAAAGCCGATAATTTCGCGATTTGAGAGTTCATACTCTCCAGCACCTTGTGAAGAATATACTATCTCAGAAGTCTGCACATCAACAACGTTTAAATTTACTTTCGCATAAGCGGTTTGAGTTTTGCCTTTACCTAAAATACCAAAAAGCTGATGATCGCCTGTTGTCTTACGTCCAAATTCCACAACATCGCCAGTGATGACATATTTTGCACCTTTTAAATTTTGTGCATTTTTAGCTATCTCACTCTCTTGTTTGATCGCTTTCATATTTGTGCGATCCATCACGCTAAATCTACCACTTTGCTGTAAATTTGTTATAAGTATTGTTTGAGCCTGCGAACCTAGCCTATCCTCACCATCGCTAAATATGCCATTGTGATAGCTTGACTGATTATTAAATCTACCAATAGAAACCTCCGCTTTTTTACCGTGATACGGCATATTTGCAACCGCTATCGTAGGTGTCTCAATAGTCCTTGAGCTCTCTTTTGCACAACCTGCAAATACCGCTACTATAATAGTTGCTAAGGCTAAAACTTTGATATGATTTTTCATTTTTATCCTTTTTTATTAAATTTATAATGTAATTGTATCAAAAATTTTAGTTTTTTACTATATTTTCTAACCTTACTATTATTTCACCTCTTTTAATGAAATGTCATAATGTATTTTGATGACAATTATCAGCTTGTCATTTACCTTCTTTAATGTAGTATATGCTTCATATTTACTAAAAATCCACCATTATACATAAGTTTTTGCTCTAATTACTCACGCACCATAATTCATCTTTAAAATGTCTGAAAAATATAACCAAATCTAAGCTTAATTAGAATATAAATTTTATAAAAGCATCTTCAAAAACTCTTTGGTATACTTAGCTATCTGTAGCTTACTAAAAATACTTTACTTTTATACATTTTTCTTTATTTGGTTTATTGTCTTGTCTTTCTCGCTGCTACACTTACTGCCTCTATCACGGCACTTCTAAATTTAGCATTTTCTAACACTCGTACCGCTTCTATACTCGTGCCTGATGGGGAGCAAACATCATCTTTTAAATTTGCCACATGTTTTTGGCTTTGTAGTGCCATATTTGCACTTCCGGCAACCGCGGCTGCTGCTATCTTATACGCCTTATCTCTACTAAGCCCTTCTAAAACTGCCCCATCAGCAAGGGCTTCTATAAACATAAAAACATAAGCCGGTAAACTCCCTGCGATACCAACAAATGCAGGAAATGCACTCTCATCAAGCTCAAAAACTTCGCCAAAGCTTGATAGAATTTGCATAATATTTTTACGCTCATCTTGACTCACACTCTTGCTAAAATTTACCGCCGTTACACCACATCCAATGAGTGCTGGTGTGTTTGGCATAGTTCGCACGACTTTAAATTTATAGCTTGATTCATCAGTAGTACTGCTTAAAATATCATGCACTCTTGCTATGCTAAAACTAGGAGCTAATGTAATGATGATCTGTGTTTTTATCTCACTTTTTATCAAATTTAAAACACTCTCATAAGCGTTTGGCTTAACGGCTAAAACTATCACATCAGCATTGTTTACAACCGCAATTTCATCACTAACCACGCTCACACCGTATTTATGTGCGAGTTCATCGTTCTTACTTTTTGCAAATACCACAATATTTGAAGCCTTAAAATTTGCCCTAACGAGTGAGCCTATCATAGCCTCGCCCATATTACCGCCACCGATAAAACCAATATTTAAATTTAGATCACACATTTTATCTCCCTATCTCGTCTGTCCTGCACCACGCACGATGTATTTGTATGTCGTTAGTTCACTTACACCCATCGGTCCTCTAGCGTGTAGCTTTTGTGTTGAGATGCCAATCTCCCCGCCAAATCCAAACTCTCCACCATCACTAAAACGAGTGGAAGCATTTGCATAGACTACTGCACTATCAATGCTATTTAAAAACTGCTCTATATTTGCGTAGTTTTGGCTTATTATACTGTCTGAATGTTTGCTAGAATGGGCGTTTATATACTCTATAGCCTCACCCACATCTGCCACGCTTTTAATAGCTAAAATAAGAGCTAGATACTCCGTGCCAAAGTCGCTCTCATCGGCTTTTATAACATTTTTAAATTTATTAAGCTTATCATAAAATTTACTCTCAACCCTTAGCTCCACACTCTGCAATTCATCAACTAGATTTGGTAAAATTTTCTCTGCAATCTTTTCGTGTAAAAGAACGCATTCAACGCTATTGCAAGCACTTGGACGTTGCATTTTTGCATTTTTGATTATATTTATAGCCTCACTTAAATCCGCACTCTCATCAACGTAGATATAGCACACTCCAGAGCCTGTCTCAATGACTGGTATCGTAGCGTTTTGTATTATAAATTCTTTAAGCTTCTTGCCACCACGTGGGATAAGCACATCAATGTATTTATGTAATTTTATCATCTCGCTCACTGCCTCACGCTCTGTAGTTGCAATAAGGCTTACTGCACCACTTGGTAGCCCTAGCTTTGCACCTACACAGTTAAATAAATTTACTAAAAATATATTTGAGTTTATCGCACTAGCCGAGCCACGCAAGATAATAGCATTTGAGCTTTTAAGTGCCAAAGCTGCGGCGTCTATGCTTACATTTGGACGAGACTCATATATCATACCAAGCACTCCAAGTGGTACACGCACCTTTGAGATTTTCAGTCCATTTTTATGCTCCCATCCGCCAAGTACTTCGCCAACGATGTCTTTAAAATTTGCCAACTCCACAACCCCCTGCGACATAGCCTCTATCCGAGAGTCCGTAAGCGTCAAGCGGTCTATTAATGCCTCGCTCATACCGCTCATACGAGCTGCTTTAATATCCTTTAAATTTATATCTTTTATCGCCTCTTTTTGTGCTATTAGCTCATCTGCAACTGCTTTTAAAATGTCGTTTTTCACACTCGCACTCAGGTTTAAAAGCTCCTTGCTTGCAGCCTTTGCAGCCTTTGCGATCTTTAAAATTTCACTCATTTTTGCTCCTTAGTTTATCGCTATATTATCAGCATGGATAAGGTCATCATCGTATTTGTAGCCTAAAATTTGCTCTATCTCCTCACTCTTTCGCCCATTTATCAGAGCTATCTCACTTGATGAGTAATTAACTATACCGCATGCGATCAACTCATTTTTGCTATCTCTTACCGAAACTATCTCACCACGCTCAAACTCACCGCCAACTCCATTCACACCGACACTTAGCAGACTTTTACCACTCTTTATAGCCTTTACCGCTCCATCATCAATACTTAAAAAGCCTTTTTGTGTTGCACCATATGCTAGCCAATATTTGCGTGAGTTTAGTTTGTTTGCATTTGCGACAAATAGCGTACCTATCACAATTTCATCTAAAATTTTAAGCAATACATTGCTGTCTTTACCATTTGCTATTATTAAATTTGCACCGATTTTGTTTGCCATTTTAGCAGCGGTAAGCTTTGTAGCCATACCGCCAGTGCCAAATTTAGAGCCCTCGCCACCTGCCATTTTTAAGATACTTTTATCTATATTTTGCACCAAATTTATAAGCTTTGCGTCTTTAAATTCATTTGGATTTTTATCATAAAGTCCGTCTATATCGCTTAAAATAATAACCAAGTCCGCATCAATAAGTCCAGCCACCAAGGCACTAAGCGTGTCATTGTCCCCCACTTTTAGCTCATCAGCTACAACTGGGTCATTTTCATTTATGATAGGCACAATACCCCAAGATAAAAGCTGGTTACAAACATTTCGTACGTTTAGATAGCGTTTGCGGTTGCTAAAGTCACCACGAGTAAGCAATAGCTGAGCGATACCACTTGAATACGCCCAAAATATATACTCATAAAGATGCATAAGCGAGACCTGCCCCACGGCAGCAAGAGCCTGTTTTTGACTGATGTTGCATGGCTTTTCTTTAAATTTCATACGCCCCATACCAGCACCTACTGCACCAGAGCTAACTAGCACGACATCATATCCACGCCGTTTTAACTCACAAATTTGAACCACCAAAGATTTAATAAACTCTTCATTTAGCGTCCCATCAGCCTTTGTAAGCGTTGAAGTACCTACTTTTACGACTATTTTTTTAACTTTTTTTAATATATCTCTAGACATTTTTGTCCTTTTAAATTTAAAACCACTTTTATTGCATAAAATTTATAAGCTTTATTTCCTCAAAAAGCTGTTTACACCACTTTATGACACGATTTTTATATTTGGCACTTTTATTAGCAAACAAGACTCAAAATTTGTCCATAAATTTGCAATATTGTTTGATTATTGTCTTCTAAATTTACTCTGTAGATTATAGCTAAATTTAACTTGAATTCTCAGCTAAAATATAAATAAAACTATTAAAGTGTCTTTATCTTTAAAATATAGACTTTTTAATGAGTATGACATTTTCCATATTTATTAAAATATCTAATATCTGGCACATTTATATTTTGATACAAATGACGGACTTATGACAAATATTTTTCTTATAGTACTTGGGCTAAAGTGTGAATATTTCAAGGATATTTACACAACCCAGCCCAAATCGCACTTCTAAATATTGCAGGTCTTGGCGATATCATTGTTACTGTAATAATCTTTTGCTCACTTACAAAGTACGGATAGCTTTGCACTTGGCTGCTGGGCGATGCCCAAAGCTACAAACATCGCATTTACACTATGCATCTTAAGCCTACTTTGTCATTGTGTGCCAACTACACTTAAATTTTTATGAGACTGAATATTATTGATTATTTATACACGATTATCATTATTGCACTATTTTATACAAGTGAGCTTAGTGTAGTTTTGCATTTCATCAGTCTGTATCGTGGGACTTTTTGTGCTAAATCACCTTGGCGTTAAAAGTAAAGTAATTTATCTCATAATATGTGTGCTAGGATAAAGTATTCATGCTTTTCTTGTTGGAGTCATAGCGATGTTTTTATGCCTATTAAATTTAAAACTCTATGTTAAAAAGCATAGAGTATGATCCACACAACTAGGTGGCATAGTAGCCACCAATATTTGTCTTTATTAATGCTAGTATCTATATACGCGATATTTGTGTTGAATAGCTGTTTTAAATATGAGTCTTGACTTATTCTAGGACTTTTTGTAGGAAAATAAGCGGTATGTTTATCCTTTTAGCTTTTTGGCTATTAAATTTAAAATAACAAAATTATCAGCTAATGTAATATGGACGTAACTATGGCGTAGTGATGCTTTGTGGCGTGGGGTTTATGATGAGACTTTTTGTCAATGGACTAACTTATAATGGCATACATATTTGCATATACAGATAAAATAGCTATCTTACTCATTTCGTTACTCTCTGGAGTGGTTGGGTATTTAATACTTAGACTTAGCACAAAAAGTAATGTAGTGACATAAAAAATATTTAGCTATAAATTTAATATAAAAATGAGTGATTATTTCAAAAGTAGCGATAAACTACTACTTAATCAAAGCAAAATGAGTGTGCGTACTATATTTAATAGTTATGAAGAGCTATCTATCACAATAAACAATCACTAAAATACAAAAATTTACTCTCACAAAAAAGTGAGAGTAAAAGTAGGAGCATTACGCCTTTTTAGGCATAACAAGCATATTTACGTATCGCCCTTCTATGAGTGGTTCTTTATCACGATCAGCAACATCTTTTACCATCTCCCAGACCTTTTCTAGCATAACTACACCAGCCTCAGGTGTACTCATCTCACGTCCCTTTAAAAAGACGCGAAATTTTACGTGTTTACCATCTTCTAAAAACTCAAGTGCGTGTTTTACTTTATAATTAATGTCATTTTGAGCGATTTTGACTGAGAGTTTTATCTCTTTTATGTCAATGATCTTTTGCTTTTTCTTCGCCTCTTTTTGCTTTTTCTCCTGCTGATAACGGAATTTACCATAATCCATTATCTTACAAACTGGCGGCTTACCATCAGGGGCGATGAGAACTAAGTCAACTCCCATTTTCTCAGCTATATTTAAAGCTTCGTCTCTTGATATAACACCGTAGTTTGTGCCATCATCGCCGACACATCTTACCTCACGCGCTCTTATGTCCTCGTTGAGCAATACCTCTTGTTCTTTACTCAAAAATGCACCTCATTTAGTTTGTCCTTTGTTAAATTTATAAACTCCACCAAGCTTAATTCGCTCTGTGTTCTAGCCTGTCTGTCGCGTAGTGCGATGCTCTCATTTTCCACCTCAGCATCACCTAACACGGCTATCATAGGCACTCTTTGCTTCTCTGCCGTTCTTATTCTTTTATTTAAACTCTCATTTTTATTTGAAATTTCAGTATCTACGCCGACCTTACGTAGCTCACGAGCCACTTTTTTAGCGTATTCATTATGTGCGTCATTTATAGGTACTATGACAACCTGCGTAGGTGCTATGAAAAATGGCAGCTCTCCACCGGTATGTTCTATCAAAATCCCTATAAATCTCTCAAAACTACCGAGCAATGCACGATGCAACATAACCGGTCTTTGACGTTCGTTATTACTATCTATATAACCAAGATCAAATCTCTCTGGTAGGTTAAAATCCACTTGTATCGTGCCACACTGCCATTTACGCTTAAGTGCGTCTGTTATCTTTATATCTATCTTTGGTCCATAAAATGCACCGCCTCCTTCGTCTATGCCGTATTTAAAGCCGTTTTCATCAAGAGCCTCTTTAAGTGCCTTTGTCGCTATCTCCCAAATTTCATCACTGCCGATAGCTTTGGCTGGTTTGGTTGAAATTTCCATCTCATATTCAAAACCAAAACTCTTCATAATCGCTCCAGCAAAGCTTAAAATCTCTAAAATTTCGCCCTTTATCTGACTAGGCATACAAAAGATATGCGAGTCATCTTGCGCAAACTCTCGCACTCTAAAAAGTCCATGTAAAACACCACTTTTTTCGTGGCGATGAACTACGCCATATTCAAAAAATTTAAGTGGTAAATCGCGGTAACTCCTAATGTCTGTTTGATACACTTTTAAGTGTCCTACGCAGTTCATCGGCTTTATGCCATACTCTTGTTCATCAATGGTTGTAAAATACATATTTTCTTTATAGTTTGCGTAATGCCCTGAGCGTTTCCACACGTCTGACTTTAGCAACTCTGGACCACGAACTGGCTCATAGCCACGCTCACGGTGTGCTTTATACAAAAGCTGCTCTATCTTTGAGCGAAGTCGTCCGCCATTTGGCAACCAAAGTGCAAGTCCACTACCAATCTCATCATCGAAGCTAAATAGCTTCATCTCCACACCAAGCTTTCGGTGGTCTCGCTTTTTAGCCTCTTCCACCATCGTGATATACTCTTTTAAACTCTCTTTATCGGCATAAGCTGTGCCATAAATTCTATTTAACATTTCACGATTCTCATCGCCACCAAGATATGCCCCAGCAACACGAGTAAGCTTAAAAAATCTTAAAAATTTAGTATTTGGTAGGTGCGGACCACGGCATAAGTCCTCAAAATCGCCCTGCGAGTAGCTACTCACTTCGCCATCTGGAATTCGCTTTAATACCTCTTGTTTTAAGTCATCATTTTTAAATTTATTACTCATAAAGGCTTTGGTATTACAGCTTTTTACTATATCAAGTCTAGCCTCAGCTAGTTCTTTCATCTTTTTTTCTATCGCTGTAAGGTCGGTCTCGCTTAACTTCGTGCCACTCTCATCAACTCTAAAATCATAGTAAAATCCATCCTCAACATTTGGACCTACGAAGAATTTAGCCTCTGGATAAAGCGACTTGATAGCTTGTGCCATAAGGTGTGCACAGGAGTGACGTATGACGTTTAGTGCATCTGGTGAGTTGTCAAAATATATCGGCTTTGCTACACTCTCACGCCCCGCGATACTTTGAGTATCTACTATCTCTCCGTTAAGTTTGTATGCGATTATATCACTCATTATTTTTCCTTTTTACTGAACTGTCTTTTTTACATTAAAAGAACGTGCTAAATTTTATCTAAATGGACTTTAAGCTATACTTAATAAAAGAATTTTGTTTAAATTTTATAAAAGGTAAATTTAAAATATATATATTTATATTTTAATATTATGTATTTCAAGAATTTTAGATATTTATCTTATTATATTTTATGGCAAAAGTATTATGATTTGCTTTGAAAATAAATTTAGTAATTCTCGTCTTTTCATATTAAATTTATTTTTCTCCCTACGATCTAGTATGAGTAAATAGTTTGCCTCGCACACTTTTATATATTCGTCATATTTTAATATTAATTTTAAATTTAAAATACTAAAATAACACTAGTATTTATTTAGTAATATTTCAGAGGATCAAAATATGATGCTGTTTAAATTTAAAAGTATGATTTTAGTGCTTGTTGCATTTAGCTTTATATTTTTTGGTTGTAGCGAAACGACAAGCAAAAAACAAATCAAAACTGAGCTTGTATATGCCAGCACAAAAGATATAAGAAATATAAACCCACACCTTTATAGCGGTGAAATGGCAGCTCAAAATATGGTATTTGAGCCACTCATTTTAGATACTAAAGATGGTATAAAGCCAAATTTAGCTCAAAGATGGGAGATAATAGACGGTGACAAAAGCTATATTTTTCATCTTAGAAAAGACATTAAATTTAGCGATGGAAGCGAATTTGATGCAAATGTAGTCAAACAAAATATCGATGCAGTTTTGGCAAACCGTACACGACACGCTTGGCTTGAGCTAATAAATGAGATACAAAGTACAGAAGTAGTCGATAAATTTACATTTAAACTAAATTTGAAAAATCCTTACTATCCAACGCTAACCGAACTTGCAATGACTCGTCCATTTCGTTTTCTATCACCAAATTGTTTTGAAAATGGTAGCACAAAAGATGGCGTTAAATGTCTCGTCGGCACTGGTGCTTGGGTACTTAGCAAATACGATAAGAATGCATTTGCACTATTTGAACGCAATGAAAACTACTGGGGTGAAAAACCGAAGCTAAAAAGCGTAAAATGGCGTGTTATACCAGATCATCAGACTATGCTTTTAGCACTACAAAAGGGTGAAATCGATCTAATATTTGGTGCAGACGGTGATATGATAAATTTAGATGCATTTAAAGCTGTACAAAATAGTGATAAACTAGCTACACTTCTAAGCGAACCGATCGCATCAAGAGCGATACTACTAAACTCAAAACAGCCTATAACGATGGATATAAAAGTGCGTGAAGCTCTGGTATACGCAGTAAATAAACAAGATATAGTTAGTGGTATACTAAATGGTACCGAAAAAGTGGCTGATACACTATTTGCAAAGACAACACCATATGCAAATATAGAACTTGTGGCTAAAAAATTTGATCCAACAAAGGCAGCACAGATTTTAGACGAAGCGGGATATAAAAAGGGCGATGATGGATACAGATACAAAGACAATGTTAAACTTAGTTTAAGACTTTATTTTAACATCAATAACGCCCAAGAAAAAGTCATCAGTGAATACATACAAAGCAACTTTAAAGACATCGGCATCGAGCTAAAAATTTACGGCGAAGAGAAACAAGCATTTTTAAATCGTCAAAAAAATGGCGATTTTGACCTTCAATACTCCCTATCTTGGGGCATACCATATGATCCACAATCATACATTTCATCGTGGCGAACACCGACTCACGGTGACTATCAAGCCCAACTAGGACTTGAAAAAAAAGAGTGGCTAGATACTAAAATAAAACAAATTCTTATCGAGCCAGATGAGCTTAAACGCACACAAATGTATAAAGAAATTTTTACATATATCCACGAAAGCAACATTTATATACCGCTTAGCTATTCACGCACAAAAGCGGTTTTCGTACCAAATTTAAAAGGCGTTGGCTTTAATATCTCACAATACGAGATACCATTTGAAAAAATGCATTTTGAATAGATAGACAAAAATGAAAACATACGCTCTAAAACGCATCGCTTTAGCACCGATACTGCTACTTTGCGTATCGTTTGGAGTATTTTGTCTATTAAATTTAAACTCAATTAATCCAGCCGAAGTCGCTCTGCGTGTCAATGATATAACGGTAACACCACAAGCGTTATCTGATATGCAGCGTGAGCTTGGACTAAATAAGCCATTTTTTGTTAGATATATAGCTTGGCTAAGCGAAGCTATAAGTGGAAATTTAGGGCTTAGCTACGTTACACGCACGCCCGTTTTAGATGAAATTTTTCATGCATTGCCTATCACGCTAAGTCTTGCTCTTTGCACTCTTATTTTGATACTAGCTTTGAGTTTTTCTTTGGGAATTTACTGTGGTTTGCATGAAAATTCGCTAGGCGATAGGATGGCTAGGGCTTTTATATTTTTATCATCAGCAATGCCTAGTTTTTGGTTTGGGCTTATACTGATTTTGATATTTTCGGTAAATTTAAATTTATTTGATACAAGCGGTTATAATGGTTTTAAAAGCCTTGTGCTACCTAGTATCACGCTAAGTATAGTCCATACTAGCACATATGCTAGAATGCTTAGAAACACTATGATAAGCGTCAGTTCACAGCCATTCATTGCCTACGCAAAGGCTCGTGGGCTAAGCAAAAATTTAATCAACCGCCATATCATTAAAAACGCTCTTAAACCCTGTATAATCGCACTTGGTATGTCCGTGCCAAAGTTCATAGCTGGCACATTTGTCGTTGAGAGCATATTTGGACTTAATGGTGTTGGTCGAGTATGTTTGCAAGCGATTTTTAGCAGGGATTATCCACTTATATCAGCTCATATTTTACTGCTTAGCTCAGCTTTTATAATCTTTAATCTCACTGCCGATATACTCGTGCGAAAGCTAGATAAAAGGATACAAATATGAGAGATATTGTCATAAATTTTAGGAAAAATTTTTTAACTCTTATCTCAATTTTTATCATTTTGATGGTGATATTTTTGGGTATTTTTGCAAATTTTATCGCTCCAAATGATCCGCTCACACCAAATCTAGCAAACAAATTTGCTTCGTTTAGCATAACCTATCCGCTTGGGACAGATCATCTTGGCAGATGTGTGCTTTCAAGGCTCATTTATGGTATCCGCACGACGCTATTTTTAGCGTTTATAACGATATTTATAACGATATTTTTAAGCACTATCATAGGTACACTCGCTGGATATTTTAATTTTTTTGGCAATGTAATTATGAGAGTCTGCGATGCAATGTTGGCTTTTCCAGCGGAACTTTTTATCCTTTCTATAGTTGGATTTTTAGGCGTTGGCGTAGCAAATATCATCATCGCAACTATCATTGCAAAAAGTGCATGGTATATACGTATGATATACACTTTTACGCTTGAATATAAAAACGTAAATTTTATACTTTTTTCACGTGCAAGTGGCATTAGCGACACGACTATCATATGCAAACACATACTCCCTTGTATATCCAAAGATATAATTTTACTTATTTCGCTTGATGTAGGCTGGGTGATACTAAGTCTTTCAGCCTTGTCTTTTTTAGGGCTTGGGGTGCAAGCACCAACACCTGAGTGGGGAATGATGCTAAATGAAGCTAAAAACGTTCTAAGCGTCGCACCATTTCAGACGCTACCCTCAGGTGTGTGTATACTAGTTGTAGTTTTAGCCTTTAACTTTTTGGGCGATAGCTTATCAGAGACACTTGATAAAAGACGCTACATGCAAATAAAGTTGGCAAAATGAGCGAAATTTTAAGCGTCAAAAATTTAATCATCACTGACAAGATCAGTCAAAAAATACTCATAAATAATATCTCATTTGCTCTCAAAGAGTGCTCTACTCTTGGAATTGTAGGTGAAAGCGGAAGCGGTAAGACGATGATATGCAAGGCTATAATGGGGCTTTGTGAAGAAAATTTAAATATAAGCGGTAAGATAGAATTTAATGGAGAGAATTTATTAAGCTTAAATCAAATCACTTTAAATAAAATTCGTGGCAAAAAGATCTCACTCATCACACAAAACGCACTTACCGCACTCGATCCGCTATATACAATAAAAGATCAATTCTACGAAAGTTTAAATTTAAAAGACAAAAAAGTCGCCTTAGAGCTTACTTTATTTTGGCTTGATAAAATGGGATTAAACGCCACTAAAACCGCAGCTGCCTACCCACACGAGCTTAGTGGCGGACAACTGCAACGTGCCATCATCGCACTAGCTCTCGCTCAAGATCCAGATATCATCATCGCCGATGAGCCGACATCAGCTCTTGATACGATAAATGCAAAAGAGATCTTAAATATCTTTAAATTTATCAAAAATGAGTGCAAAAAATCACTCATTTTCGTTTCACATGATCTTGGAGCAGTCGCGTTTTTAAGTGATGAAATTTTACTTATGCAGCACTCAAATTTAGTAGAGTTTGGCACAAAAGATAAGTTTTTCTCATCACCGAAAAGTCAAAGTGCTAAAAATCTTATAAACACACACAAAGAGCTTTTTTCAAGGTTTAACCAATGCTTTGCGTAAAAAATTTGTATAAATTTTATGGTGATAAAATGGTGCTAAACGATATAAATTTCACTATCAAAAAGGGCTCTTGCACCGCCATAATCGGCGAAAGCGGAAGTGGCAAAAGCACGCTTGCTAGGTTGATTTTAGGATTAGAAAAGGCTGATAGTGGAGAAATTTTATATGAAAACTTAAGCTTAACAAAATGGAAAAATAGCAGTAAAAATACTCTAAGCGTAGTTTTTCAAGACTACAACACATCTATAAATCCAAATTTTAAGGTCAGAGAAATTTTATCTGAGCCATTTTGGGGACGCAAAGATGATATAAATTTCAAAGAGATTTTAAACAATGTTTGGCTTAATGAAACATTTTTAGATCGCTATTCACATGAGCTTAGTGGCGGACAACTGCAACGCATCTGTATTGCTCGTGCAATAGCTATAAAACCAAAAATTTTAGTACTTGACGAGCCACTTAGTTCGCTTGATGTAAGCGTTGGATTTGAGATACTTAAACTACTAAAAGATCTAAAACAAAGGCTTGATATGAGCTTTATTTTTATCACTCACGATCTTGAGAGTGTGGCATTTTTATGCGATCGTGTAATCGTGTTGCGTAATGGCGTAATAGATGATGATATAAATTTAAAAAATATTGATAAATCAAGTTTTAGTGACTATACAAAAAGACTAATAAGCTCGGTAATACCGATAAATTTAAAGGGTAACAGTGTTTGAAAATATCAAGATAAAAAGGGTTGATTTAGATCATTTTGAAAAGGTTGAAAAATTTTTATACTTACAATGCAAATGCTGTTATCAAAACCGCATAGATGATAAGCGATTTAGTCAAATAAAAGCTAGACTAAAATGTGAAATAATGATGGCAAGAAGTGCGTTATTTGGAGCATTTATCGGCGATGAGCTAGTAGGATGTATATTTATCGGTGAGTATGATAAACGTATAAAAATACTTCACGATCAAGTTTGTGGCAATGTTGCCGAAATTTCAAGATGTTATGTCAAGGCCGAGCTTAGGCGTATGGGTATAGGAAAGGCTTTATTTCGCAAAGCTTTAAAATTTGCTAAAAATTACGACTACGAGCAGCTTTATCTACATACGCACTATTTTTTACCTGGTGGATTTTTATTTTGGAAAAGTGTTGGATTTGACGTGGTATTAGATGAAAAGGATGATTGGCAGACTGTGCATATGCAACTTATGCTAAAACAAAATATAAATTTTTATGGCAGAAAATGTGGTGGCCACGAAAGGATTTAAAATTTTTTATATAACTCCGTATTATAGGTGCATTGTAATAAAATTTGACTTTTAGTGTCCGTTATTATGTCTGCTATTTACTAAAACTATTTATCGGTTTGCTTATTTTTTACCCAACAAGCTATCATCATTACTCATCAATGTATCACTTTAAAGTACGATCATACTTAACGTCTCTTTCATAAAAGCGTCTTATAAAAATTCCTTTGTCACCAATCTCGTCTATAGTCTTGTTTGAATAAGATAAACCCCCACTGAATCATTAGATTATTTGGCAGTGTTACATAACCATTTTCGCTAAAGCTTTTGCTTTTATTTAGTAGTTGATAAATACCTCTTTGGCTTATTGCTGTATCACTAGCTGCTCCTAGAGTGTTATCACTAAGCTTTACA